>CAMBZO010000100.1 GCA_945872195.1 Akkermansia muciniphila
TCTTACTTGTGAAAAACTACATTCTTGATACCAACGTTCTGCTTCACGACCCAAACTCGCTTCTCAACTTCAAGGATAACAACGTCCTCATCCCTATCGAGGTCGTGGAGGAGATTGACACCTTCAAGCGCGACTCCAGCGAGTTGGGGCAGAACGCGCGCGGGGTGTCGCGCATGCTGGACAGCCTGCGTGGCACCGGGCGTTTGAGCGAGGGCGTTGCGCTTCAGAACGGCGGGCACCTGCGCATCCTGCTCGACAGCAAAAGCGGCATTGGCAACGGCAACGGTGGTCTGCACACCACGGTTCAAAACGTGGACAACAGAATCCTCGCGCACGCGCTGGCGGTGAAGCAGCGCACGCCGGACGTGCCCACGATTCTTGTGAGCAAGGACCTCAACCTTCGCATCAAGGCAGACGCCCACGGGTTGTCCGCCGAGGATTACGAGACCGACCGTGTGCGGTTGCAGGATTTGTATTCTGGCATCTTCGACATGGCCGTGACGCCAGAGCAGATCGTGAAGTTCCGCGCGGACGACGAATTGCCGCTGCCCACCAACCGCCAGTATTTCCCGAACGAGTATTGCACCCTCACGGAGAGCGCGAACCAGAAGCGCACCGTGCTCGCGAAAGTGGACGCGACGGGCAAGAAGCTCGTGCCCATCATCGACGTGCGTGAGGGTGTCTGGGGCATCAAGCCGCGCAATCGCGAGCAGCATTTCGCCTTCGACGCGCTGCTCGACGATCGCATCAAGCTCGTCACGCTCATGGGCAAAGCAGGCACTGGCAAAACACTCATGGCCATGGCGGCCGGCCTCAAGCGTGCTGTAATGGACCGCGAGTTCCGCCGACTCGTGGTCGCACGCCCCACCATCTCGATGGGCAAGGAACTTGGCTTCCTGCCCGGCTCTCTCGAGGAGAAGCTCGGTCCGTGGATGCAGCCCATCCACGACGCGCTCGAACTCCTCAGCGACCTTAACATGGGCAACGACCACCGTCGTAGCAGCGACCTGCTCCGCAGTGGCACTATCGTCGTCGAGGCACTCAGCTACATCCGCGGCCGCAGCATCGCGAACCAGTTCATGATCATTGACGAGGCTCAGAACCTGACGCCGCTGGAGGTGAAGACCATCGTCACGCGCGTCGGCAGCGGGACGAAAATCATCTTCACTGGCGACCCCTACCAAATTGACAACCCCTACGTGGACAGCTCCTCGAACGGGTTCAACTACATCATCAGCAAGTTCCGCGGACACGCCATCGCCGCGCACATCGAGCTGCAACGAGGCGAGCGTTCTGACCTCGCCGAACTGGCGGCCAATGTCCTTTGACGGCCGGAGCGGTTCGTCAGGCGGCATACAGATGGCCGAAACACACGTTCATCCCGTGCAGATGCGTGTTTCTGACGGAACAAACCACGGTTCCGCGATTCCCGAAAATTGTTGTGGCGCAAAAATTCGACCTTGCTACATTCGCGCACTCTTTTGCGGGCGGGCTTGCCTGACAGCGTTGAAAATGGCGAGGCCGTGCGTGGATTAACCAGTTTTTACGCTGTGACTAAGAAGAAGATGATTAAAAAAAAGCCGGCGACTCCGGCCAAGAAAGCCAAAAATGTTGGCTCTGCGACGCTCGACGCGATTCTAGGCAAGGCCAGTCCCAAGCATAAGTCGAAGCAGCCGGTGATGTGGGCTCCCAGCGGCAGGATGAAGCTCAAGCCGGAATGGCAGGGCTATTACAACACGTTGCTCGACCTCCGCGAGCGGATACAGCAACAGATGAACGGCCTCGCCAAGGAATCCGCCACCCAGATGGAGGGCCACAGCCTCCACATGGGCGACTCCGGCACGGACAACTTCGACCGCGACTTCGCCCTCACCCTTCTCTCGTCCGACCAGGACGCGGTTTTCGAGATCGAGGAGGCGCTCAAGCGCATCGAAAGAGACACCTTTGGCGTCTGCGAGTTGACCAACAAGAACATCCCAAAGACCCGCCTCGAAGTGATCCCTTGGACACGTTTCACAGTGGAAGCACAGGCGCAACTCGAGCGCGAAGGCGCTCTCCGTCAGAAACGCATCGCCGCCCTTGGCTCCATGGAAAGCACCAGCGTGGCGGAGAGTGATGACAGCGACGTGGAGGAAACCGACGAAAAACCAGCGAAGGAAAAGGAATAATTTATGGCCCGTGAAATCGTAACCATCGAATGCACTGAAGCGCGCAAGGAAGGCAAGTCGCCCTCACGCTATCAGACCACCCGCAACAAAAAACTCCAGCAGGAGAAGGTGGAGAAGAAGAAATACAACCCCGCGCTGCGCCGTCACACTTTGCACCGCGAAATTAAGTAACCTCTATGCCCCGCAAGACCCACACCGACAAGAAAGACGCCAAAGGCCGCACGACGGAGAAACGCGCTCCCCGGCCCAAGCCCAAACTGGAGTTCACGCTCGACGCGATTGACTACAAGAACGTCACTCTGCTCAAGCAGTTCGTCACCGACAACGGCCGCATCCTGCCGCGCAAATACACCGGTCTCCCCGCGCAATTCCAGCGCCGCGTGACGACCGCCATCAAGCGCGCCCGGCAGATGCTGTTGATGAAGTAGTCTTTCACCCTCCGCCTCTGGCCCCGTGCCGAGGCGGAGTTTTTCTATCCATCGACTGCAAATCGTTTGCATGAAGCAGCAACTCCCGGTATCAATGCTCCCATGAACCAGCGACCGCTCAAGCCAAGTGCTGCCGACGTTCCTCCCGCTCCCAGCGGGAGAGGGCCGGGGAGAGCGGCCACCCTCGCAAAGGTGAGCTGTGTCTTGGCATTGCTATTCATTCCGCTCCTCCGCTTCACCACTTGCACCCGCGCCGCCGAACCTGCCCCCAAGCTCCGCGTCCTCACCAGCTTCCTCCCCGTCTATTGTTTCACCGCGAACATCGCCGGCGACCTCGCTGAAGTTGAAAATCTTCTCGCCGCCAACGCTAGCCCTCACAACTACCAGTTTGCCCCGCGCGACCTCCGCAAGCTCTCCGGCGCGCAGCTCTTCGTCATCAACGGCCTCGGCATGGAGGACTGGCTCGCCAAGGCGATGAAGGCCGCGAAAGGCTCCCGGACCGCCACCGTCGTCGAGGCCTTCGCCGGCGTGCCGAAAGACCGCCTCATCACTGAGCTCCCGCACATCCACCTCCCCGGCGAGCACGGCCATCATCACCACGACGGCCCCAACCCTCACCTCTGGCTCGACCCCACGCTTGCCGCGCACGCCGTCACGAACATCCTCGCCGCCCTCCAGCAGGCCGACCCGAAGAACGCCGCCGGTTACGCCGCCAACGCCGCCCGCTACGTCGAGCGCCTGCATGTCCTCGACCGCGACCTCGCCGCCGCGCTCGCGCCCGCCAAAGGCTACCGCATCGTCACCTACCACCACGCCTTTCCCTACTTCACGCGCCGCTACGGCCTCGACCTCATCGGCGTCATCGAGGAAGTCCCCGATGTCGAGCCGTCGCCCAAGTATCTCGCCGCCCTGCTCAAGGTCATGCGCGAGAAGGACGTGAAAGCCATCTTCACCGAGCCGCAATTCTCCCCCAAGCTCGCCGCGCGCATCTCCCGCGACGCCAAAGTTCCCGTCGCCGAGCTCGACACCCTCGAAACCGGCCCGCTCAAGCCCACCGCCTACGAGGAAGGCCTGCGGCGGAACCTGAACACGCTGCTGAAGCATTTGAAGTGACCCACACCACCTGCAGCCACTCCGCCGCTGACATCGCCGTCTCCGTGCGCGATTTGCGCGTCACGCTCGGCGGACAGGCCATCTTGCGCGGGGTGAACTTGCACCTGCATCGCGGGCAACTCGTCGCCCTCATCGGCCCGAACGGCTCCGGGAAGACCACGCTCCTGCGCGCCATCGTCGGCCTGCAAAAGCCCGATTCCGGCGACGTCCGCATCTTCGGCGAGAGCGACTTGAAGAAGGCCCTCCCACGCGTGGGCTACGTCCCGCAACGGCTCGCGCTGGACCGCAGCTTCATCCTCAGCGTCCGCGAATTCCTTGCCCTGCGCCTGCGCGAGACGCAGCACTGGTTCTGGCACCGCAAGCGCGACACCGACGACCGCCTCCGCGCCGCAATGGCCGAGCTGGGCGCCGAGTCGTTGCTGGACCGCCCCATCGCCGCGCTTTCCGGCGGCCAGCTTCAGCGCGTGCTCATCGTCTTCGCGCTGCTCAAGAACCCCGACCTCCTGCTCCTCGACGAACCCACCGCCGGCGTGGACTCGCCCGGCGAAGAATCCTTCTACGACCTCATCGGTGAAGTGCATCGCAAACACAAACTCACCGTCGTGCTCGTCTCCCACGACCTCTCGATGGTCTATCGCCACGCCTCCTGGGTCTATGCGCTCAACGGCGTCGTCTGCTGCGAAGGCTCGCCTGAGCACGTCATGAACGCCGACTCGCTCAAGGAAGCCTACGGCCTGAATGTCACGCCGTATCAGCACCACGGCCATTCGCACGGCCCCGGCGGAGGGATTGTCCAATGAACATCTTCTCTGACATCGAACCCTTCATGCTCCGCGCCTTTGCGGTGGCCGTCGTCATGGGGCCGTTGTGCGCGCTGCTCGGCGTGTTCGTCACCGCGCGGCGCATGGCTTTCTTCAGCGACACCATCGCGCACGGCGCGCTGGCCGGCATCGCGCTGGGCTTTCTGCTCGGCTTCGAGGACCCGACGTGGCCGATGGTGCTCTTTAGCCTGCTCGTGGCGGCGGCAATTCTCTGGCTCAAGGAGCACACCGACCTGCTCACCGACACCATCATGGCGCTGCTGCTCTCCGGTTCGGTGGCGTTCGGCATCATCGTGTTGAGCATGCTGAAGAACAAACGCGGGGAGCTGCACCGCTACCTCTTCGGCGACATCCTCAGCGTCGGCCCGGACGACGTTTGGCTCGCGGTTGTATTGTGCGCCGCCATCGGCGCATGGCTGTTCACGAAGTTGAGTCCGCTGGCGCTGCTCACGGCGAGCGAAGACCTCGCGCACGTCTGCGGCGTGCGCACGCGCTGGTTGAACTACGCCTTCGTGCTCGTGCTCACCGTCGTCGTGTCGTTGAGCATCCGGCTGCTGGGCATCATCCTCGTCACCTCGCTTGTCGTCATCCCGCCCGCCGCCGCGCGCAACCTCGCCCGCAACCTCCGCCAGCAAATCATCCTCAGCCTCATCATCGGCCTGTTCGGCGGCGCGGCCGGCACCGTGGCGAGCTACCACTGGGACATCCCGTGCGGCCCCGCCATCGTGATGGCCTGCATCGCGGTGTTCATCGTGTCGCTGGTGGCGAGCAAGCTCTGGCTGAACAAACCTGCCTCCACATGAAGAAGCCGGCTCGATCTCACGCCCACGACCACGCGGCCGAGCCGTTGTCCGATCTGACTTCGCGGTTACGCCAGAAATCGCAGCGCGTCACCGCGCCGCGCCAGGCGATTCTCGCCTTGCTGCGCGAGCATCGGCATCCGATGACGAACAAGGAAATCCACGCCGCGCTGGCGAAGGGTGACTGCGACCTCGCGACCCTCTACCGCTCCATGCATCTGCTCGAAGGAATGGGCATGGTGAAGCGCTTCGACTTCGGCGACGGCGCGGCGCGCTTCGAGTTGGTCACGGGCGACGCGCACGCGCATCACCATCATCTCGTCTGCACCTGCTGCGCGGACATCGTGGAGATTGACGACTGCTTCGCGGACGAGTTGGAGAAACGCGTCGCCGCTTCGCACGGCTTTAAGAGCGTGACGCACAAGCTGGAGTTCTTCGGCGTCTGCCCCGACTGCCAACCGGCCGGGCATTCGCACGACAAGGCTAAGCGCTCGCGGCGCAAGCCCTGCGGGTGCTGAGATTCTTGTGGCCAAAACCTCCGCCACCTCACCTCGGCGGCTACTTCGCGCCCTCCGCCAAGTCCACGCAGATGAGTTCCTTGTCGTTCCTCAGGTAGGCGCGTTTGTTCGCGAAGGCTGGGTGTGACCAGACCACGGGCCGCGCGCCGGCGTTGCTGGTCGGTTCGAGCAGGTGGGCGCGGCTGATTTCCTCGTAACCCTGCGGCGAGAGCTTCGCGATGATGAGGTCGCCCTTCTCGTTCGCGATGAAGAAGCGGTCGGCATGCTTGATGAGGAAGGCGTGCGCCCAGCGATCGTTGCGCCCGCCGTCCGCGCCCGTCGCACCAGTGGCCTTGAAGGTCTCCCAGAGGCGCTCGCCGGTATCGGCCTTGAGACAGCGGAGCTGGCCGTAGCTGCACACGCCATAGATGTGGCCGTCCTCAAACCACGGCGTGCACATGATGGCGTGGAGCTTGTCGGTATTGCGCTCGTTGCTGCTCGTGCCGCGCCAGACAACTTCGGCCGCGGGCTTTTCGGCGGCGAGCTTGAGCATCATTGGGCCGTTGTAGAACGAGGTGATGAACAACTTGTCACCCAGCACGCGGGGCGTGGGCACGGTCAGGCCGGAGCGCACGGCGAAGGGTTCGCTCCAATAGACCTTGCCTGTCTCTGGGTCGAGCGAGTTGAGCGACTCGGGATGCCAGATGATGAGCTGCCGCTTGCCGCCGGCTTGGAAAATCATCGGCGGCGCGTAGCCCGGCTCCTTCGCGGTCAGGGCGCGCCAGAGTTCCTTGCCAGTGTCTTTGTCGAAGGCCATCGCAACGCTGCCTTCGCCGCCGACGAGACAGATGAGTTTGTTGCCGTCGAGCAGTGGGTTTGCAGCAAAGCCCCAAATCGGGGTCTTCGCGTTGAAGTCTTTTTTGAACTCGTGCGACCAGATGACTTTTCCATCCTTCGCATCGAGGCAGAACAAATGTCCCTCCGTGCCGAGCGTCCAGACCTTGCCGCCGCTGACGACCGGCGTGGCGCGCGGACCGGCGGGATAGCTCACGTCGTAGGGGCATTCGTATTCGTGCTGCCAGAGAATTTTACCGGTCGCCTCGTCGAGGCAGAGCACGCGTTCGTTGCCGGGGATGACGCCGCGATTGAATGGGTTCGCCGGGTTCTTCGCGCCCTGCGTCAGCACGCGGTCAGTCAGGAAGACGCGTCCGCCTGCCACCGCCGGTCCCGTGTAGCCCGAACCGATGGGCGTGCGCCAACGGACCGGAGGGCCGCCGGCGGGGAAGGATTTGATGATGCCCGTCTCGCGCCAGTGGCCGTCGCGCTGCGGGCCGAGCCATTGCGGCCAGTCGTCTGCGCGAAGCGGAGTCGTGAACACGGCGAGCCAGAGTGCGAACAGGAGTTGGTGACGCATGGGCGCATTCTACTGAAGTGGAATGGCTGGGCGACGACGAAGTGGAAGTGGAGACATTGCCCAATCGGCGCTTTCACCGGACTGCGCCCGGCCGTCTGGTTGTCGTCAGCCTGCGCACGCTTGCCTTCACTTCGCCCGCTCCTACACTCCGCGCGCCAATGCTGAACTTGGACACTCTCAACCCCGAGCAACGCGACGCCGTCGAGACGGTGCGCGGGCCGGTGCTCATCCTCGCGGGCGCGGGCACGGGCAAGACGCGGGTCATCACCTTCCGCATCGCGCACATGGTCCAGCGCGGCATCGCGCCGGAGAACATCCTGGCCGTCACCTTCACCAATAAGGCCGCGAGAGAGATGCTGGAGCGGGTGAACCAACTCCTTCCCAAGCGTCGCAGCACCGACGGCGAGAAGCCTTCGCGTCCCACGGTCTCGACCTTCCACTCGCTCTGCGTCCGCATCCTGCGGCAACACATCGAACTGCTCGGCTACAAGAAGAACTTCGTCATCTACGACGAGTCCGAGCAACTCGGCGCGATCAAGAAGATCCTCGCCAATGTCTCGGCGAAGGGCGAGCAGACCGACCCGCGCGCGGTGCTCACGCTCTTGAGCAAGTTCAAGAACGGCGGCGCGGCGGCCGAGGCCGCGTTCAAGGATCCGAACGTCTCCGCCCTCGCCGAACACGTCCGCAAGAAATACGAGTCCGCGCTCAAGGCCTGCAACGCGGTGGATTTCGACGACCTCATCCTGCTCACGCTGCGGCTCTTCACCGAGCATCCCGAGGCACTCGACGCCTGCCGCGCGCGTTTCCGCTACGTGATGGTGGACGAGTATCAAGACACGAACGCCGCGCAGTTCCAGCTCGTCCACGCGCTTACGATCAAGCACCGCAACCTCTGCGTCGTGGGCGACGATGATCAGTCCATCTACGGCTGGCGTGGTGCGGAAGTCGCGAACTTGCTCGATCTCGAAAAGCATTACCCCGAGGTGAAGGTCGTGAAGCTGGAGCAGAACTACCGCTCGAC
>CAMBZO010000101.1 GCA_945872195.1 Akkermansia muciniphila
CCGCAATGTGCTTCTGGCCCTCATCCCCTTCGAGGAAGGCCAGCCCTTGGGGCACTTTTTTGAAGCTTACCATCGCCACCCGCGCCACGCCCTTCGGCTCATCCTCCAGGCCAGTCCCGTGTTATGAGCCTGCCAGCCAAACGCCCTGACCCTTACCCTAGCAAACCAATGACAAATGTCACGACATTTAAATGCCGAGGTAATACTTCACCGGTGGGCAGCTTCGCGGCGAACGCCGTTGGCCTCTACGATATGGGCGGCAATGTCTGGCAATGGTGCAAGGATACGTATTCGCACAACGATCACCGCCGCGTGTTGCGTGGCTGTTCGTGGAACAATGAGGGGAGAACTCTGTTGATCTCCTCGCGTCGCGCAAGCGACGAGCCCTTCGTCCGCCGCGACCACATTGGGTTTTGAGTGGTGTTGGTGAGCAGCGGGTCTACGTAGCGCTGGCCGGCGCGAGACGAGGCGGGCCGTGAACGGGTCACGCGTGTCCGCTCAGGGGCGGCTGAGTTTGCAGTCGAGGCACTCGGCGATGCCCAGTTCGTGCAGCTTCTCCAACGCGCGCAGGAAGAACGCGGCCTGCGCAGCAGCGCTCCCTTCGCCACCGCCGCCGGAGAGCGACGCAACTTTCTTCACCTTTGCAATCAAGTCAGTGCGTTCCTTCGCCAACGTCGTCGCACGCTCCGCGGCGGCGGCGCGATCGAAGTATTTGCGGCCCTCAATCCACGTCTGCTCGCACACCGTGTCGTAGGCCAGCGGCGACTTGCTCCACAACGCGAAGTCCGCGTCCTTGCCGGGTTCCAGCGAGCCGACCCATTGGTCCACGCCGAGCTGCTTCGCCGGATTCAACGTCACAAACTTGAGCGCCTCAGTTTCACTCGTGCCGCCGTATTTCACGGCCTTCGCCGCTTCGAGATACATCCGCCGCGCCAGCTCGGAGGAGTCGGAGTTGAAGGACACATTTACCCCGCGCGCGTGCATCAAGCTGCCGGCGTAGGGGATCGCGTCAAAGACCTCGAACTTAAACCCCCACCAGTCCGTGAAGCACGAGCCGCCCGCGCCGTGCCGGGCGATTTCGTCCGCGACCTTGTAGCCTTCGAGGACGTGCTGGAGCGTCGCCACGCGCACGCCGAAGCTCTCGCAGACGCGGAGGAAGGCGATGATTTCGTCGCCGCGATAGCTGTGGCAGTGGATGCGGCGCGTGCCGTTGAGAATCTCGCCGAGCGCCTCCAGTTCGAGGTTCGTGCGCGGCGGCACGCCGCCCTTGCGCGCATAGTCGGCCCACGCGTCGAGATACTGGCGGGCGGCGGTGAAGCGGTTCACGTAGAAAGTCGGCACGCCCATGCGGGACTGCGGGAAACGCGTGGTGTTCTTTTCGCCCCAGTTCGACTGCTTCACATTCTCGCCGAGCGCGAACTTGATGCCGCCCGGGGCGTTCGTGAACTTCAGCCCCTCCGGCCCCGCCCCGAAGCGCAGCTTGATGACGCTGTTCTGGCCACCGATGGGATTGGCCGAGCCGTGCAGCAAATTCGCCATCGTCAACCCGCCGGCGAGTTGCTGATACAAGTTCTCCGTCTCCGAGTTCACCACGTCGGCGATGCGGACCATGGCGGTGCTGGGCAAGGAACCTTCGTTGACGCCGCCGAGAATCGCCGTGTGGCTGTGGCAATCAATCAGGCCGGGCGTGAGATGCTGACCGGCGGCGTCGATGACCAGCGTGTCGGCACTCAACTGCGCTTTGAAGTAGCCGACTTGCTGCACCTTGCCGCCGACGATGAGCACGCTGGCGTTGGTGAGCGTGCCCTGCGGGCCACAGGTCCAGACCGTGGCGTTGCGGATGAGAACGGACTTCGGGGCAGCGAGCGGGCCGCGCGAGGCGTTGGGCGGCTGGGCGAGGCGCTGCTTCTGGAGCGCGGTGAGTTCGGCTTTCTTCTTCTCCGCGTCAGCTTTCTTCGTGTCCTTGGCTTCGGCCTTTGGCTCGGCGGGCTTGGCTGGGATAGCTTTCACAATGGCGGGCTTCGGCGGCTGCGTCTCGAAGACCACGCCGTCAATCCACACCTGCTTCACCTTCGCCTCCGCGTCGAAGTAGCCCGCGCCCTCGACCACCGTGAGGTTCGCGATCTTCCCCTTCTCAATCGTCCCGAGCCGGTCGGCCACGCCGCAGAGCTTCGCCGGCACGGTGGTCAGCGCAGCCAACGCGTCGCGCTCCGAGAGGCCACGGTCTATCGCGAGGCGGAGGTTCTTGCGGAAGACTTTCCGGTCCCCGAGCGCGTGGGTGGTGAGCGCGACTTCCAGCCCTTGCTGCCGCAGCATCGCCGCGTTCTCCGCCGCCCAGTCCCAGTGCCGCAACTGGTCGAGCGAGACATCCAGCCAATCATCTTCATCCGGCAGCTTCGGTGCGGACGGCAGGTTCAGCGGCATGATGAACGGCGCGTTCACGGCCTTCATCAAGTCCGGCCGCCGCCACTCGTGACCGCTGCCAACCACGGCGAAGTTCAGCCCCAGCTCGCGCGCGAGCTGCCCGGCGCGGTCGCCCATCAGCACGCTGCCCGGCTCGAAGACGACGGTGGTCTGCCGGTTGAGGACGGGCGCGAGGGCGTCGAGGGCGGGGTTGAGGTCGGGGCGTTTGCGGGCCGTGGGCTTGGCGCGGTAATCGGCTTGGTCGAGCACGTAGTGACGCGCGTCGGCGAAGGTCTGGCGCACCACGGCAATCGTCCCCATGAGCGACTTGGGATAAACCTCCTGCGACTCGAACGCGATGTGCTGGTGCGTGTCGGCCCGGAGAATCGCCTCGTTCGGCAGCGCGTCGCTGAGGTTCACGAAGGCGCTGGAGCCGCGGAGAATGCCCTTGTTCGGCACGACGTTGCCAGCGGTGAAGCCAAGCTCGCGGAGCGTCTCCAAGGTCTTCGCGTTCGGCGTGTAGCCCGTCGCCACGCGCGCCTGCGGCGTGACGCTGGTGACTTCGTAGCCCGCGCCCGGCTGGAGCCGAACCTTCTCTTGGCTCTCGACGCCGAGGAAGTTCACCCCGCTGGTGAGGCCGCCAATCGGGTCCACATGCGTGGTTGCGACCGGCGCGTTCGTGCCAGTGATGCTGAGGTAAGGGTCGATGAACCCGGCGTAGATGACGGAGTTGCTGGCGTTCCAAATGCGCGCGTCCGACGGCGGCTTCACGTCGCGCCCGACGGCCTCGATGATTCCGTCGCGGAGGATGACCGTGGCGTTTTCGAGCGAGTTGCTGGGGTTGATGACCACGCGCCCACCGATGAGCGCGTGGACCCCGGGCGACTTCGGGCGATGACCAGACGGGAGCAAGTCAGCGGCGCGGGCGGACAGTGCGCACGCGAGCAGGAGCATGGCGCAGCCGAAGCGGAAAGGGCCGATGTTCATTGAGGTGGGTTTATGGCTCGCGGCGGTGGGTTGTTCAATCCGAAACCACGAGCGCGCAGAGCTGAACCACTAACCCGCACTCAGCCGAGTCGAGTTCCCATTCCCATTAGTGCCGGTTAGGGCAGGGCAGTGGTTCCAGCGCTCTCTCCGGTTAAATGCGGATTTGTCAGCGGCGCGGGTTGTGCCACATTCGAGACAGCAAACCCAAACTCGTCGCGCCATGAATACCTTCCCGACCGGCCTCTGCACTCCGCCCTCGCCCGCCGACCTGTTCCGCACCCGCCGGGAATTTCTCGCGCAGTCGGGCCTGGGCTTCGGCGCGATGAGCCTCGCGGCGCTCACGGGCCTCGGCCTGATGCCCGCGTTGCCGGGGCAGGCTGCCGAGGTGAACGCCACCTCGCCGCTCGCGCCGAAGAAGCCGCACTTCCCGGCCAAGGCCAAGCGCGTGCTGCACATCTTCGCGCAGGGCGCGCCGTCGCACCTTGACACCTGGGACCCGAAGCCGGAGTTGGCGAAGTTCGATGGCAAGTCGCTGCCCGGCGGCGGGACGGGCTTCGGCTCACCGTTTCAGTTTCCGAAGCAGGGCAAATCTGGATTGGCGATGAGCGAGGTCTGGCCCGCGTTGAGCCAGCACGCGGACAAGCTCGCGGTCATCCGCTCGACCTACACGGACATCCCGGCGCACGACCAGGCGACCATCTTCATGAACACCGGCTCGCTGCGCTTCTCGCGGCCGAGCGTCGGCGCGTGGACGCTCTACGGCCTCGGCAGCGAGAACCAGAGTTTGCCCGGCTTCGTCGCGCTCTCGCCCGGCAACGTGGACGCGCAGAATCTCCGCGCGGCGTTTCTGCCCGGCGCGTTCCAGGGCACGGCGGTCAACTCCACGCGCAATCGGCCCGAGGAACTCATTGAGAACATCCGCAACAAATTCGTCTCGCTGCCCGAGCAGCGTCGGCAGCTCGACTTGCTCCACCAGCTCAACGAAGTCCACGCGCAGAAAATGCGGAAGGACGGCCAGCTCGAGGCGCGCTTGCAGGCTTATGAACTCGCGTTCCAGATGCAGATGGAGGCCGTGGACGCGTTCGACCTCACGAAGGAGCCGCAGGCGATGCACGATCTCTACGGCACGAACACCGCGCAGGGTCGGCAGATGCTCATCGCGCGGCGGCTGCTGCAAAAGGGAGTGCGCTTCGTGCAGGCGTGGCACGGCGGCTGGGATCATCACAACAACATGGTCACCGCGATGCGCAACACGGCGGGAGCCATTGACAAGCCCTTCGCCGCGCTGCTCACCGACCTCGCGCAGCGCGGAATGCTCAACGACACGCTGGTGATCTGGGGCGGCGAGTTTGGCCGCACGCCCGCAGCGGACGGCAACGCGATGGGCAACCCGGGCCGCAACCACAACGCGAAGGCGATGAGCGTGGTGCTCGCAGGCGGCGGCGTGAAGGGCGGCATCGCGCACGGGCAGACGGATGAACTGGGCGGGTCGGCCGTCGAGGACCGCGTCCACATCCACGACCTGCACGCGACAATGCTGCACCTGCTGGGCTTCGACCACGAGAAGCTGACCTTCCGCCACAACGGCCGCGATTTCCGCCTGACGGACGTGTATGGAAACGTGGTGCGGCAGGTGGTGGCGTGATGAATGGTCAAGTGTTGGTCATCGAGTTGCCGAGCAACTGGACCAACTCTGCCATCTCCCACGCCCGCTGCCGCGCCGACAGCACCTCCGCCGTGTGGCCGTGCTCCCAGACCGCGTGGCGGATGATCAGGCCCGTGTGATCGCGGAGGAGCGGCTGCGCGAGCCAGCCGCCGAGATAGCCCGCAAGGACGTCGCCGCTACCGCCCTGTGCGAGTTGCGGATTACCGGAGGAGTTCACAAACACCTCGCCGTCCGCACGCCCGACGAGCGTGTGGCGGCCTTTCAACACCACCCAGCAACCGCCCCGCGACCGCGCGATTTCCCGCAGCGTCCCCTCGCGGTCGGTCAGCACGCCGGCCTTCGTGATACCGAGCATCGCCGCCGCCTCGCCGGGATGCGGAGTCACCACGCGCAACGCGCCTGCGTGCGTCGGTCCACGCGGCAGCCAAGCCAACGCGCTCGCGTCCGCGATGACCGGCAGCGGTGACTCCTGCCACAAGCGAACCGCCTCCTGAACCAGCGCCGGCGGCACGTCCACTCCTGCAAGACCCGGCCCAATCAAAATCGCTGAACACGACTTCGGCAGCGACGCACCCGCCACCCACGGATGCACCATCGCCTGCGCGAGCTGCGCCGCCACCAGCGCATACGCGCGCTCCGTGGTGAACACGCTCACCAGCCCCGGCATCGCCCGGAGCGCACCGCGCGCCGCCAGCACCGCCGCGCCATGATAGCCTTGGCTCCCCGCGATGATGGCCAGGTGGCCGAACGTCCCCTTGTGCCCTGCCACCGGACGCGGCGGCGGGAAGTGCGTGAAATCCTCCGGCACCGTCCAGTTCAACTCGGTGTTGAAGGGACACGCCACCAGTCCGATGTCGGCCGCCACCTCCAACCGGCCAGTGAACGCTGCGGCTTGCGGCTGCAACAGCCCGGCCTTCATCGCGCCGAACGTCAGCGTCACCGTCGCATGCACCGCGGTGCCGAGCGGTTCGCCCGTGTCCGCGTTTAAGCCCGACGGCACATCCACCGCGAGGATCGGGACGCGCGACGCATTCAACGCCTGCACCAGCCGCAGCCAATCGCCCACCAGCGGACGGCTCAAGCCGATGCCGAACAACCCGTCCACGATGAGCGCGCCGGCAAAGTTCCTCACTTCTGCCACTGCTGCGTGCGGGTCGGTCACGTTCACCAAGCGCACGGGTCGGTCGGTCAAATCCTCTGCGGCAAAGCGCGCGTCGTCACCATTGTGGCCCTTGCCAGCCAGCACGAGAAGCTCCGCGCCGGGCCGCGTCAACCGCCGCACACATCTCGCCACAGCCTGGCCCGCGCGCCGCAGGACCGAGGCCTCGGACACGCCAGTTGCCCACGTTGTGCGCTCCCATTCGCGCATCTGTGCGATGTTGATGACCGGTGTTGGCACAGCGCAAATAGAGGTGAAAACCGCTGATGACGCAACGGCCCTCCAAAGGCGGCGCTACTGGGTCGCGACGCAGTAGAGAAATTTGTCTGAGCGCAGGAACAGCTCCTTGCCGCTCACGGCAGGCGTGGCGTTGAACTGCGTGGCGTCGGAAGCGAAGGAGTTTTGAGCCACGAGTTTGAACTGCGGTTTCGCCTCGATGACGAACGTGCCGTTGCGCCGGCTGACGGCGAAGAGGTTCCCATTCGCCAGCACGGCTGAAGCATAAAATGGCTTGCCGCCGCGGCCGCTCGCGCTCGCGCCGGGGAGTCGCTCCTTGAAGACCTGCTCGCCGGTCTGCGCGTCGAGGCAGAGCGCGAAGCCCTGGTCCGTCACGACGTAGAGCCGGCCTTCGTGCAACACGGGCGTGGGGACGTAGGTGCTGTTGCGCGTCTGCCAAAGCCGGTGCGAAATCGTTACGTCACCCTTGCCGCCGGTCTTCACCGCGACCGCGCCGAGCTGTGGAAAACCACCAAACGCGAAGACGACGCCCTCGCCCACGACGACGCTCGGCGCGATGTTGCCGGGCAGGCCGGTCGTGGCGAACCAGCGGAGTTTGCCAGTGTCGGGATTGAGCGCCCACAACTCCTCCGGCAGCGCGAAGACCAACTCGGGTGCGGTCGGGCTGCCCGCGAGCGCCGGCGTGCCGAAGACGTATTCGAGCGCGGCCCCGGGTGCGCGCCAGACTTCCTTGCCCGTCTTCTTGTCGAGCGCGACGACGGCGTGGGCTTCCTCGGAGGCGGTGATGATGACGGTGTCCTTGTAGAGCACGGGGCTGGCGGCGGAGCCCCAGTTCTTCTGGTTCGCACCGTCGCCGAGCTTCACATGCCAGAGCTGTTTGCCATCGAGGTCGAAGGCCGCCGCGCCGCTGCGCCCGAAGTAAACGAAGACGCTTTCCCCGTCGCTCGTGGGCGTGTGGCTGGCGTAGCCGTGCTCAGGCAAGTAGCCCTCGTAGTGGTCCACCTGAGTTTCCCCGGCAACCGCTCGCGTCCACTTCACCTTGCCGCTCGCGCGGTCCACGCAGACGAGTTCGCGGCTCAACGGGCTCTTGCCCTTCGTCACGCCGTAGCCCGTCCAGCACGTCACGAACACGCGGTCGCCGACGAGGATGGGACTCGATGTGCCGGGGCCGGGCAGCTCGGTTTTCCACTTCACGTTCTGCGTGTCGCTCCAAGTGGTCGGCGGCTGCGCGCCTGTGGCAATGCCCGAGCCGTTGGGGCCACGGAAGCGCGGCCAGTCCGGTTCGGCGGCGAGGAGGGGAAGCGCGAGGGCGAGAAGCAGCGCGGCCAAGGCGGCTGCGTGGTTAGCAGTTTGGCTCCTGAACCTCGTGGGACAATCAGTGAGGGGAAGTGGGTTCATGCAGCAATGGTATAATCCCGCCTATTTTTCTCCCTTTCCCGGTGGCGGGCCTTTGCCGGGTGGACCGCCTTTGAACCCCACGTCCCCCGCGCCGAAGCGCATCGGCGGCGGCCCACGGCGGAAGAAGCTGCTCTCCGGCGTGCCCTTGAACTGGCGCGGGATGAACGGAAAATTCTCCGTCAGCACGTAGTGATACGTGCCCTGCGGAAACTCCGGCGTGACGCCGAAGCGCCCGTTCGCCTCGTCGAGGTCGCCCGCGCCCTTCACGAACTCAAAGTCTTCGACGTAGCTGCCATCGAACTTTCCGCCCGGCCCGCTCGCCCGCGTGCCCGCGCGCAGCCGGTAGCTGGACTTCATCCGCTTCACCGCGCTGTTCGTGCTCTTGGCGTCCGAGTAATCC
>CAMBZO010000102.1 GCA_945872195.1 Akkermansia muciniphila
CCCGGGCGCAAGGCTCTCGAGCAGCAGCGTGTCCTCGATGACGGCGAGCGCGCCCGCCAAATCCTCCGAGTGCTCGGCCAGCAACGTCGCCAACCGCATCCGCCCGTCGAAGTCGTCGGGGAACTTCTCCAACTCCGCGCGCACGGCGGAGATGGCTCCAGGGATGTCACCCGCCATGCGCTTGGCCTCGGCGTGGGCAAAGAATGGCTGAGGTTTGATCTCCTCCTTCCCTCCATCAATCATGTCACCCAGCGGATCGGCGACAATTCCGAGGATTTCGTGTCGCCACATCATCGAAAGAATCAGTAGAATCCCGGCCAACAACGGCACGCCAACAATCGCGCCAATGCCCGACAGCGCGAGCGGAGCCACATGCCGGACCAAGGCAAAAACCAGCACCCCGGTGACGAGCAACTTCGTGATGATGACACCCGTGCCCGCCTCGGAACGGTGCATCCGCCACCAAAAGAACCAACCGAACGCCGCCAGCCCGGCGGTCCATTCCAGAATTTTGAGCGCGATGTCCATGCCGTTGGCGATGGGGTGAGTCTGCCCGTGGCGCGTGTATTGTCAAAGCCACGCTGCCAGTAGGATAACACTTCACCTTTGGCTGCGTCGCGCTATCCTCCGCGCCATGTTCAGCTCGCATCACCACCTCCGCCGTTGGGCGTGCCTTTTGAGCGCTGTCGCCGTCACCAGCACGCTCGCCGCCGCGCCTTCGCTCCAGCTCACCTTGCAAAAGCGCGTGGAGACCAAACCCGCCAGCGGTGCGTTCCGTGTCACGACCACCGCCGAGGCGTGGCAGCCGAAGCAGACTGCGATCATCGTCTGCGACATGTGGGACCTGCACCACTGCAAGAACGCCGTCACGCGCGAGGTCGAGCTGGCCCCGCGCATGAACACCCTGCTGGAGAAGGCGCGCACGCAAGGCATCTTCATCATCCACGCGCCGAGCAGTTGCATGAAATTCTACGAGACCCACCCGGCGCGCGAGCGGGCCAAGGCCGCGCCCAAGGCCGCCAACCTGCCCGCCGATATCGGGGTGTGGTGCAAACAGATTCCCGCCGAGGAGTTGGGCAAATATCCGATTGATCAGACCGACGGCGGCGAGGATGACGACCCGAAGGAACACGCGGCGTGGGCTGAGGAACTAAAGGCGAAGGGTCTGAACCCGCGCGCCCCGTGGACTCGGCAGATTGACGTGCTCAAGATTTACGACCACGACGCCATCAGTGATTCCGGCGTGGAGATTTGGAACCTGCTCGAGCAGCGGGGCATCTCGAACGTCATCCTCATGGGCGTCCACGTGAACATGTGTGTGGCGGGGCGGCCTTTCGGGCTGCGTCAGATGGCCAAGAACGGCAAGCGCGTCGTCCTCATGCGCGACTTCACTGACTCGATGTATAACCCCGCGCGCTGGCCGTTTGTGGACCACTTCCGCGGCACGGAGCTGTTCATCGAGCACTTGGAGAAGTATGTCTGCCCGACCATCACGTCAGACCAGATGCTGGGTGGAAAGCCGTTCACCTTCAGCACCGCACCGCTGCGGAAGAACTGAGCCCGAACTCCGAGAGGGGATGGCCGTGATAGCGCGCAAAGAGCGCACAGCCAAACTGCTGGCAGGAGAACGGACCGGGTGGAAATTTCCCCCTGCCATCCATCCTTGGCTCGGCTCCTTTGTGTTCTTTGCGCCCTTTCGCGGCTCAACTTCAGGATTAGGGCTCAGTTGAGAAGGTGCTCCTTGTAGAACAGGATCGTGGACAGGAACTGAAAGTCTGCGTTGCGCTTTTTGGCGAAGCCGTGGCCCTCGTCCTTGGCCATCAGATACCAGACCTTGCCGCCGGCGTCGCGGATGGCTTTGACCATCTGCTCGGCCTCAGTGAGCGGCACGCGCGGATCGTTCTTCCCCTGCACGACGAAGAGCGGTTTTTTGATTCGGGCTGCGTGGTTCGCGGGCGAGATGCCTTCGAGGAACTCCTTCATCTTCGGGTCGCGCTCGTCGCCGTATTCCACCCGGCGCAGGTCGCGCCGATAGTCCTGAGTGTTGTTCAGGAAGGTGACGAAGTTCGAGATGCCCACCACGTCAATGCCGCAGCGCAGGATGTCCGCATACTGAACCATGCACGCCAGGCTCATGTAGCCGCCATAGCTGCCGCCCGTCACGGCGATGCGGCTGCGGTCGAAGTCCGGCTGCCGCGCGATCCACCCGAGGATGGTGGCGATGTCGCGCACGGAGTCCTCGCGCTTGAAGCCGTTGTCCAGCGTGAGGAACGTCTTCCCGTAGCCCGCCGAGCCGCGCACGTTCGGATACACGATTGCGACGCCCAGCTCGTTGAGGAAGTAGTTGTTCCGCGCCTGGAAGACGGGGCGAGACTGGCCCTCCGGCCCGCCGTGGATGTTGATGATGGTCGGGCGCGGGCCGGGAAATTTCTTCGGATCGGGCCGATAGACGATGGCGCTGATGAGCAGGCCGTCGAAGCTGCTGAGTTTGAGAATCTCCGGCTCCACGAAGCTCTCCGGGTTCAAGCCGCCCGTCTCGCTTTCCGTCCAGCGCTCCAGCAGCCCGGTGCGCGCGTCGAGGGAATACACGTCGGACGGCGACTTGGCGGAGCTGAGGTTGAAGGCGAGGTCGTGCCCGTTGGCGTGCCACTCGAGGTTGCTCACCGTGCCGAGCGGAAGCTTGGGGTTTGGCATCAGCTTGCCCTTCTTCGCATCCATCAAATTCAGTGCGCCCACGCCGGCCTCGTTCGTGACGAACGCGATGACCTTGCCGTCAGGCGACTGCTCGAACTCCTCCACGTCCCAAGTGATGCTTGCGGTGAGCGTGGTCTGCTCGCCGCTCTTGAGGTCAATGCGGATGAGCTGCTGGAACTCCGAGTCGTCGTCGGATGTCGCGAGCACAGCCTTCCCGTCGTGTGCGAAGCGCGCGTGGCCGTAGGCGACCTTGTCCTTAGTCGCGCGCGTGAGCTGCGAGCGCTTGCCGGTGCGTGCGTCCACGAGGTGGAGGTGGCTCTCGTTGATCGAAATGTATTGGAGCACGAGCAGCAGGTTGTCGTCGGGCGACCAGTCGAGCACGCCCCAGCCGCCACCGGAAAGCTCCGTGAGCAGGCGGTCTGTCTTGGGGTCGGACGGAATCATCACCCAGATGTCATTGTCCTTCCCAGTGCGGCGCGTCGAGCTGTAGGCGAGGTGGATGCCGCTGTTGGAGAAACGTGCGCCGGTGTTGCGCGACTTGCCGTCCGTCAGGAGCGTGTTGCGGCCGTCATGGAAATCATGCCGGTGGAGCTGATAGAATTCCCCGCCACCGCTGTCCTGCGAGAACACCGCGAAATCACCGGCCCGCGGACGAAACTTCGCGCTGCCCACCGGCTCCGTGCCGAAGGTCACTTGCTTGCGCACGCCGCCGGGCGTCTTGACGAGGTGAAGCTGCGGCGTCTCCGCAAAGCGCGTGGTGATGAGCATCTCGCGGCGGATAGGATGCCAGCTCTGGAACGCCGCCGCCCGGAACTCGAGGTAGCGCGCCACATCCCGCCGCAGCTCCAGCGGGATGGCGGGCACGCCCTCGACCACGAGATTGTCCGGCACCTGCGCGGCAGCATTGAATCCGAGGAGAGCGACGAGCAGGGAGAGCTTCTTCATAGTGCGGCCAGCGGTGTAGCAGAATCCGGCCCGCGAGCAAACAGGTTTGCGCGGGCGCAAACAGACAGACGTGGATCCCGCTGGCGGTGTCCTGGAATGCGACTCGAAACAATCTGGACGCGGCCGGCTGAACTTACCGGCGACCGCGCAAACATTGCCCGTGCCGAAGCTGAACTTTTGCGTGACCACGCCGTTCCATCGGTGTCTATTCGAGCCATGAAAGCTAACCACGCTCGCCACCCACTCCACATCCAATCCCCGCGCCGTGAGTTCCTGCGGCAGGCTGCCTTTGCCTCGGCGCTCTTCACTGTGCCGGGTCTCTTCGCCGAGCAACTCGCGCTCACGCCCAAGCAGACCGAGGGGCCGTTCTATCCCGACAAGCTCCCGCTCGACACGGACAACGACCTCGTCACCATCAACGACGGCCTCACGCCCGCCGTCGGCGAAATCACATGGCTCAGTGGCCGCCTGCTCACCGCGAGCGGTTCGCCCATCCGCAACGCCACCATCGAAATCTGGCAGTGCGACTCGACCGGAGTTTATCTCCACACCCGCACCGGCGGCGACAAGGCTAAGCGCGACGCGAACTTCCAGTGCTTCGGCCGCTTCATCACCGGCAGCACGGGCGAGTATCTCTTCCGCACCATCAAGCCCGTGCCGTATCCCGGTCGCGCGCCGCACATCCACCTCGCCGTGAAGCTCAAGGGGAAGAAGGAACTCATCTCCCAGTGCTACATCAAGGGTCACGCCGGCAACGAAAAGGACTTCATCTGGAAGGGTATCAAAGATGCAAAGCAGCGCGAGAACGTGACCGTGGACTTCGCGCCGCTCAAAGGCTCGAAGGCCGGCGAACTCGCCGCGAAGTGGGACGTGGTGATGGGGCTGACGCCCGGGGAGGCGTAACTTCACGGAAATGAAACTCCCCATCGCTTTCCTATTGGGGGTTGCCACCTCGGTCTTTGCCGAACCGCCGCTTGACTGGGTTGACCCCGCCACCGGCCACCGCGTCGTGCGGCTCTCGCGTGAGGCGGGCAGCGCGAGCCTTTACTTCCACCAGAACGCCTACACCTCCGAGGGCGACAAGCTGGTCATCACCACCCCGCGCGGAATGGAGACGGTGAACCTCACCAACCACGCGCTCGAACTCGTCGTGCCGCTTGCCAGCTATGCCTTGGGCGGCAACAGCGGCGTCGAGGTCGGACGCAAGTCGCGGCAGGTTTACTACGGCGTGCGCGGCGACCCCGGCACCATCATTCGCGCCACGCACCTCGACACGAAGGCCACGCGCGATGTGGTCAAGCTCCCGTTCTTCGCCGCCTTCAACGGCATCAACTCCGACGAGACCCTCCTCATTGGCACAATGAGCGAGCGCGGCCCCGGCCTCCGCCCGACGTCTCCGCCCGACGCAAAGGCCGACAGCAAGGACGCCAAAGAACCCGCCGCCACTCTGCGCTCGAACTATGGCAAACGCACCAGCCTCGCCGCGCGCACGAACATCCCGCGCGCGATGAAGTTCTACTCCGCCGACCTCAAGACGGGCGAAGTGAAGTTCTTCAACCCCAGCACCAACTGGCTCAATCACGCGCAGTCCTCGCCCACCGACCCGCTCATGATGCTCTATTGCCACGAGGGCACTTGGCACGAGGTGGACCGCGTCTGGACTCTGCGCGTCGGCACCGACACGCCCCGGCTGATGCACGCACGCACGATGCCCTACGAGATTGCCGGCCACGAATTCTTCAGCCATGACGGCCGCTGGGTTTGGTATGACCTTCAAACTCCGCGCGCGAAGGAGTTCTGGCTCGCGGGCGTTCACCTCACGACCGGCGAGCGCTTCCGCTACGCGCTCGCCCGCAGCGAGTGGAGCGTCCACTACAACGTCTCGTGGGACGGCCGGCTCTTCGCCGGCGACGGTGGCGGCCCCGACAGTGTCGCGAACCAGACGCCGTTGCCCGACAAGCGAAAGCTCAACCCGCCCGGCAACGGCCAGTGGATTTACCTCTTCCGTCCGCAGCCCGGCTTCAAGACCGAGACTGCGGACGGCCAGCCGGTGAAAGTGGGCCGTTTCGAGGCCGAGAAACTCGTGGACCTGTCGAAGCACGACTACAGCCTCGAACCCAACGTCACCTTCACTCCCGACGGCAAGTGGCTCGTCTTCCGCAGCAACATGCACGGCGAACGCCACGTGTATGCCGTCGAAGTGGCGAAGGCCAAATAGCCATCCACAACCGCCACCACCTGCGTCGAAGCCGCCACTCCCGTCTGAAAATCACCTGACTCTATGAACTCAAAACTGATCCTCGCCACATTGCTCCTGCCCGTCGCGCTGTTCGCCGCCGAGTTGCCGAAGGAAATTCCCCTCTGGCCCAAGGGCGCGCCCGGTTCCGAGGGCAAGACCGAGAAGGAATTGCACGTGAAGAACGCCGCGGGCGAAGTCACCAGCGTCTCGCGCATTCACAATCCCAGCTTCACGCCCTACTTGCCTGCCAAAGACAAGGCCAACGGCTGCGCGGTGCTCGTCATTCCCGGCGGCGGGCACCGCGTGCTCGCCATCCAGCACGAGGGTTACAACGTCGGCGAGTGGCTGCGCGAGCGCGGCATCGCGGCCTTCGTGCTCAAGCACCGGCTCGCCCGCGAGACGAACTCCACCTACCAGATCGAGGTCGAGTCGCTCGCCGACACGCAGCGCGCGATGCGGCTCATCCGCAGCCGCGCGGCGGAGTGCAACTTGGACCCCGCGCGTCTCGGTGTGATGGGCTTCTCTGCCGGCGGCGAACTCGCGTGGCTGGTCAGCCTACGAAACGACAACGGCCTCGCCGACGCGAAGGACTCCGTGGACAAGCTGGGTTGCATGCCCGCGTTCCAAGCGCTCATCTACCCTGGCCGCTCCGCAACCATCCTGCCGGTGAAAGGCGTTCCACCCGCGTTCCTCTGCGCTGGCTACGGAGATCGGCAGGACATCGCGGAGGGTTTGGCCGAGGCCTATCTGCGTTTTAAGAAGGCGGGCGTTCCGGCGGAGCTGCACATGTATTCCAACGCGGGCCACGGCTTCGGCCTGCGGGCCAGCAACAAGGGTCCGCACGCCGCGTGGCCGGAGCGCTTCGTCGAGTGGCTGGACGTGCGTGGGATGCTGTCGGCAACCAAGCCCTGATTCGCTCGGGGCGCGAAAGGGGAATCGGGACTGCGTCAGCGGGGAATTCTTCCTGCCCTCCCACCTTCCAAATGAAACTCCCGCCTCTCCTTATTTCGACAAGGCCACGATGTAGCGCTGGAAGCGGGTGGTCTCCTCCGCGAGGCTCAGGTCACTGTAGATGTGGTGGAGGTTCGAGCAGATGCGCATGAGGATGCGCCGCGGGGTGACGGACGACAAAAAACCGTCATGGAAGTCGTTCCCCGAGTTGATGAGAAACTTGATGCAGTCACCCTTCGTCATCAGCTTGCCCTTGCGAAAGGCGTCGATGTAAATCTCGCCGCGCGAGGTCTGGAGCCGGCAGACGAAGTGCCCCGGCATGCCGATGCCCGTGATCGGCAGTCGCAGGCGGCGCGCCACGGCCAGATAGACCACGCACATGCTCACCGGGTTTCCGGTGCGCCGGTCAATCACCCGGTTCAAGTAGCTGTTGTCCGGGTCGGAGTAATCCTGCTCGTTCCCGGCGAAGCCGAGTTCGTTGAACAGGTAGAAGTTGATCGTGCCAATGATGCGGTCCAGCGGCGCACCGAAGTCTATCCGCGCGCGCAGGTCCGCCGCGTAGCTGTCGAAGAGCGCGGAGTAGGCCAGCGCGTTGATGTTCGGATATTGCGTCTGGCACAGCAGCCAGATGGCCTGCTCCAAGTCCAGATCCTCGCCGCGGCTGAGGCAGAACGCGAGGAAGCGGTTGTCCGCCGCGCCGCGCTCGAAGTAGTCCACAATCTCCTGCGCGCGCCGGCGCAGCACCGGGTCGCTGCTCAACGTGTGCGCCCGCAGCCATTCGCGCGCCGGTTGGCCCTGCTCAATGATCTTCGCGCGGATGACCTGATAGATGGCGGGATCCTCGTCCGTGAGCAGCGTGAGGAGCGCGGAGCGCTGGCCCTCGGTGAGGGCCGCCGGAGGATTCGCGCTGGTGGCAGAGAGATTCACGGCTGACTTGAAAAGTGTGGCGGGCGGCGCCACTTAGTTCAATGCAGAAACCGACCGGCGGCGCGGCGGAAGAATTCACGGCCAAGCCCGCGCGCCACTTTGAACCTTGAACTTTGAACCCGGAACTTCACCCTCCCGCCCATGGAAACACCCGACCAATTGCGTGAACTCTTTCGGATGCAGAAGGCCCTCAACGAACGCATCGGCGTGCGCACCGACGGCCTGAGCGAGGAGGAGAAGACCAAATGGCTTCTCAACTACACCCGCGCCATGCAGCAGGAGATGGCCGAGTTGACCGACAGCGTCCCGTGGAAGTGGTGGGCCAAATACCAGAAGTTCGACGAGCAGAACGCGCGCGTGGAGGTCGTGGACCTGTTCCACTTCCT
>CAMBZO010000103.1 GCA_945872195.1 Akkermansia muciniphila
CTGGTCGAGCGTGAGCGGCGGGACGGGCAGGGTGGCGGTGACTTTACCGTCCACGTCGTAGCTGTCTGTGGTCTCGCCGAACTTGATGTCGCCCTCATAGACCTTGTCGTCGGACATGAGCTTCTCGGAGAGCTTCGTGCCGCGGCCCAGCACGATGATGAGGAGGCCGGTGGCGTTGGGGTCGAGCGTGCCGCAGTGGCCGACCTTTTTGATGTTGAACCGGCGGCGGATGTCATCCACCACGTCGTGCGAGGTGCAGCCAACGGGCTTGTCCACGAGCAGGGCACCGTCAAGGGAATCGAATTGGAGCATGGGAAATCTCTGACGAAACGAACGCCGCTTACTTCGCGGCGTCCAAGGCTTTCTTGATGGCGGCGATAACTTTGCGCTGAACGGAGAGGGGCTTGCCAGCGATGCGCGCGCCCGCCGCCGCCGGATGACCGCCGCCGCCGAACTTGCCGGCGATGGTGTTCACGTTCACGCGCTCGCTCTTGGAGCGGAGGCTGATGCGCGTGAGTTCCGGCTCCACTTCCTCAAAGACGCACGCGACGACGACTGGCTCAATGTCACGGATGTGGTCAATGAGGCCCTCGCTGTCGTTCGTGTCCGCGCCGGTGCGGGTGTAGTCGCGTTTGCGGAGCCAGAACCACGCGACCTGATCGTCCTTCGTGGTGCGGAAGCTGTTGAAGACGTGGCGCAGGAGCTTGGCGCGCGACATCGGGTAGCTCTGGTAAACCTCGTTGCAGACACGCGCGAGGTTCGCGCCGTTGCGCACGAGGTCGGCGGCGACGTGGTAGGTGCCGGGCGTGGTGTTCGGGTAGCTGAAGCTGCCGGTGTCGGTGGAGACCGCGGTGAAGAGGCAGTCCGCGATGGCGGGCGTGACGGGCCAGCCGGCGTGCTTGAGGAGTTCGTAAACCAGCTCGCCAGTGGCGGGCACGCGGGCAGAAACCCAGTTGAGCTTCGCGTAGCGGGTGTTGCTCTCGTGGTGGTCTATGTTGATGAAGTCGCGGTGCTGCGCGGTGGCTTTGCCGACGGTGCCGAGGCGCTCGAAGCTGGCGCAGTCGGTAGCGATGACGAGGTCAAACTTCTGGCCGGACTCGGGCTTCTTCACGAAGCCGGCAGGAACCATAAAGCGGAGTTTCGCCGGGACGGCGTCCTGATTCCAGACGGTGACTTGCTTGCCCTGGTTCTGAAGCGCGAGGGCGAGGCCGACTTGGGAGCCGATGCAATCACCATCCGGGCGGACGTGGCCGACGACGCAGATGGTCTTCGCGCGCCGGATGGTGGTGAGGATTTCGTCGAGGATGTGGATGTGGCCGGTCACTTCGGTGGCTCCGTTTTCTCCAGCTCTTCGAGGATGGAGAGGATGCGGTTGCCGCGCTCGACGCTTTCGTCGAGGTGAAACTGAATCTTCGGGGTGTAGCGCAGGACAATGGAGCGCCCCATCTCGAATTGGATTTGGCCGCGGTTGCCGTTGAGCTGGTTCATCGCGCGCTGCTTGGCGGCGGCCTTGCCGACGACGCCGATATAGACCGCCGCCTCCTTCAGGTCGGGCGTGACGGTCACGTCGGCGACGGTGATGAGGCCATTGTCGCCGCCGGGCGGGAAGTCGCGGCGGATGATTTCGCCGAGTGTGCGCTTGAGCATCTCTCGGACGCGTTCGAGGCGGACTGTCATGGGAAACTAACTTTTAACCACAGATGCACACAGATGGAAAACGAGGCTCGTGGCCGACACGGTTGGCAGCCGTGCTCGTCTGGGTTCCATCTGTGGCTGGAATCACAGCGCCTGCTTGAGCTTCTCGACGGCGTAGCACTCGATGGCGTCGCCGAGTTGGAACTCGTTGAATCCGTCAATGCGGATGCCGCATTCGAGACCGGAGCGGACTTCGTTGACCTCGTCCTGGAAGCGGCGCAGCGAGAGGGTGACACCTTCGTAAAGGAGGTTTTTCTTCCGCATGACGCGGACCTTGCCCTTGACGATGCGGCCGAGCGTGACGGAGCAGCCGGCGACGGCGCCGCCCTTGGACAGCTCGAAGATTTGCCGGACCTCGGCGCTGCCGACGACGACATCCTTGAGGGTAGGCGGGAGCAGGCCAGCCATGGCTTCCTTCACCTCGTCGATCAGCTCGTAGATGATGGCGTAGAGCTTGATCTGGACGGCGAACTGTTTGGCTTTCTCGTTGGTGCCGGAGTCAATGCGGGTGTGGAAACCGAGGATGACGCACTTGGAAGCGCCGGCGAGGTCCACGTCCGACTCGGTGACGGTGCCGACGGCGTAGTGGACGATATCGAGAGCGACCTTGTTGGTCTCGATCTTCCTGAGCGCCTCGACGATGGCTTCGACGGAACCTTGTGTGTCCGCCTTGACGACGACCTTGAGGGTGAGCTGCTGGTTCTCCGCAATCTTGGCGAAGAGGTTTTCCAGCGTGACGCGCGGACGGCGGTCCTCGGCATCGGTGGCCTTCTCTGCCAACTCGCGCTCCTCCGCGATGTCGCGGGCCGAGCGTTCGTTATCGACGACGACGAACTCGATGCCGGCCTCGGGCACGCCGTTGAGGCCGAGCACGCGCACGGCGACGGAGGGGGTGGCGATCTTGAGGCGTTCGCCCTCCTCATTGATGAGGGCGCGGACGCGTCCGTGGTGGGAGCCGCAGAGGATGACGTCGCCGACCTTGAGAGTGCCCTTGCGGACGAGGACGGTGGCGGTGGGGCCGCCGGCCTGAAGTCCGGACTCGATGACGTTGCCCTTGGCCTTGCGGTCAGGGTTGGCCTTGAGCTCCAGCAAGTCGGTCTGGAAGACAATCATCTCCAGCAACTTGTCGATGCCTTGCTTTGTCACTGCGGAACAGTCCACGAAGAGCGTGGTGCCGCCCCATTCATCGGGCGTGAGGCCCTTTTCCTGAAGCTGCTGGCGGACGCGGGTGGGGTTCGCGTTCGGGTGGTCGCACTTGTTGACGGCGACGAGGATCGGGACTTTCGCGGCCAGCGCGTGTGAGAGGGCTTCGAGCGTCTGTGGCATGACGCCGTCGTTGGCCGCGACGACGAGGACGACGAGGTCGGTCACGTTCGCGCCGCGCGCGCGCATGGCGGAGAAGGCGGCGTGGCCGGGGGTGTCGAGGAAGGTGATTTGCGCCTGCTCGCCCTTCTTCTCCGGGTGCGGGACGGTGATGGTGTAGGCGCCGATGTGCTGGGTGATGCCGCCGGATTCGCCGGCGGCGACGTTGGCCTTGCGGATGACGTCGAGGAGCGAGGTTTTGCCGTGGTCCACATGGCCCATGATGGTGACGACGGGCGGACGGGTCTTGAGGTCCTCGGGTTTGTCGTCGATCGGATCGGCTTCGACTTTCTTGGGCGCGGCGTGGACGTGGCCTTCGCCCTTGGCGCGTTTCTCGACCTCGAACTTGAAGCCGTGCTTGGCGCAGAGCTTGATGGCGACGGGCTCGTCCACCGCCTGGTTGACGTTGGCGAAAATGCCCATCTGCATCAGGTCTGCAATGAGCTGGAAGGGCTTCCGGCGCATCTGTTCCGCGAGGTCGCGGACGACGATGGGCGGCTTCATCATGATGATCTGCGCGCTGGAGGGGAGTGAGGCGCGGGGATCAACGGGCTTCGGAGGAGGGGGAGGTGTGGCAGGCGCGCGTTGCTGCTGGCCGTAACCGGGTCGGGCACCTTGGTAGCCACCGCGGTTGTCACCCGGGCGATTGCCCTGAAAGCCGCGGCTGTCAGCCGGGCGCGCAACCTGCGTGAGGCCAGTGGGGGCGCGGCGGTCATCACGGGCGGGTTCAGGGCGGCGTGCCGCAAATTTGGAAAGGTCAACGCGGCCGATCAGCTGGCCCACAATCGGCTTAGGAGGCTCGGAGGGCGGCGGCGGAACGACGGGGGCAAGGGGCGCGGCTGGCGTGGCGGCAGCCACTGGTTCAGGCGCGGCTTCAACTCCCAGTTCGACGTGCGCAATGGGCGCGGCTGGCGGCTCTGCCGGCGCAGGCTCGGCAGCTCCGAAGGCTTGGGGCACCGTTTCGGGCGCAGGTGCCGGCGGGGGATCCGGCTCTGGGGCGGTGATGAGGACGACGGGGGCGGGGGCCTCGACGACGGGGGCCGGCACGGCAGGCTTGATCGGACCGAGTTTTTCCTCGAGGAACTCGGCGGTTATCTTGTCGAGGGAGCTGGAGGGAACCTTGGCTTCCTTGATGCCCAGCTCTTTGGCGATGGCAAGCACCTGCTTGCTCTCGATGCCGAGCCTCTTGGCAATGTCGTAAATTCGAACGGGCATAAAAACTTGCGCGCCCGGGAGGTGAACCTCGCGGGCGCGCTCAAACCATCAAACTACGCCAGCGCACCCGCGAGCGCACCGGCCTTGGCCGCTTCTTTGATGGCGGCTAGCACCTCGCCAGCTTGTTCGCCAATCTGCGGAATCTCTTTCAAATCAGCTTCCTCAGCCTGTGTCACAACGTCTTCGAGCGCGTGGAAGCCGGTGTTCACCAGCGCCTCGGCCATCTCACGGGACACGCCCGGCACGGCGGCGAAGGCTTCAATCGCGTGCAGAATCTTGTTCTCGATGCCGTGGCTCGCGACGGCCTCGGCGTCAATGTTCACAGCCCATCCGGTGAGCCGGGAGGCGAGGCGGGCGTTCTGGCCGCGCTTGCCGATGGCGAGGGAAAGCTGGCTCTCATCCACGAGAATTTTCAGCGCGTGGTTCACCTCGTCCACCGTGACGGACTTCAGAACGGCGGGTGCGAGCGCGTTCGTGATGTATATCTTGATGTTCGTGTCCCACTTGATGATGTCCATCTTCTCGTTGTTCAGCTCGCGGACGATGTTCTTCACACGCTGACCACGGAGACCGACACACGCGCCGACGGGGTCCACCTTTGGGTCGCGGCTGAAAACGGCCAGCTTCGTGCGGAAACCCGGCTCACGGGCGGCTCCCTTGACTTCGACCGTGCCGTTGGCGATTTCGGAGACCTCGAGCTTGAAGAGCTTCAAGACAAATTCCGGCGCGGCGCGGCTGAGGATGATCTCAGGGCCATGCGGTCCGTTCTCGACAGCTTTGACATAGCAGCGGATGCGCTCGCCGATCTGATATTCCTCGGTCGGGACGCGCTCGCGGTTGGGGAGCAGCGCCTCATAGCGGCCCAAGTCCATGATGACATCCGAGCGCTCAAAGCGCCGGACGGTGCCGCTGACGAGGTCGCCGACTCGATCCTTGAACTCCTCAAAAATGAGGGCCTTCTCCGCCCGACGGACCTGGGAGAGCAGGGCCTGCTTGGCGTATTGGGCAGCGACGCGCCCAAAGCCGGTGGGGGTGACCTCCACTTCAAGCTCGTCGCCGATCTGCGAGTCCGCCTTCTTCCTGCGCGCCTCGGTGAGGGAAATCTGGTCGTGTCTGGAGATGACTTTTTCCGCGACGATAAGCTTGGCGAAGGCCTTGATGTCACCGGTCTTGGGGTCAATCAGGCAGCGCAGCTCGCGAGCCGGGCCGACCGCCTTTTTGGCCGCGGAGACGAGTGCTTCCTGAACAGCACCGACGAGGACATCCTTGCTGATGCCCTTCTCGCGTTCCCAGAATTCCAAGATGGCTAGAAAATCAGCGTTCATAATTCAAGCCGTGCCTGCGCCCCTTCAGGGGCAAAAAAAAGCCGGAAAAAATTCCGACTTCACACGCTGGCGAACCAGCTACTTCATTAACCGTGGTGAAACCTATGAGGGGCAAAAAACACCGTCAAGCCTCATTTCCGTCACTGGAGGCCCTCCCGTAGCCCTGATGCCAGCCTTGCTCCTTCCCTTTCGCGTCAGGCCGAGGAGCGTTACCTCAAAGCAACCTTCCGGCAAATCCAACGCACCGACTTTCATTGCCGGCCACCCTGCGACCCCTGAGTTGGCGCGAAAGCTTCAATGTAAAAAGTCTAATCCTGCTCCGGCGTTGGGGACGCTCGGGAGCGCGCGGTTGAGAACCGGCGCGAAATCCGACTACGCTGCGCTCCATGAGCAAACCCGCCTGCCCGATGTGCGAAATGACCGAGGTGATGGAACACGCGAACCGCTATGAATGCGTCACCTGCGGTCACGAGTGGTTGCGCGAAGCACAGCCGGACGCCCCTGAAGCCGCGCGCGTCGTCAAGGACGCCCACGGCCAGGTGCTGGCGGATGGCGATTGCGTGATCCTGATCAAGGATTTGAAACTGGGAGGCGGCTCGCAGGTGCTCAAGGGCGGCTCGAAATCCAAACCCATCCGCCTCGTGGACGGCGATCACGAGATTGACTGCAAAGTGGACGGCATCGCCATCGGCCTCAAAGCCTGCTTCGTGAAGAAGGCGTAAAGCGCGCGCTGGACCGCCGCTGACGGGCGCTAATTCCTTGGCTCAGGGCAGAGGACGATGCTTTCCGCGATCCCGTCCCAAAACTCGATGCGAGACTGCAACGCGCGCACCGCCGCCGTGCGCGCTTCGGCCTGTCGCACTCCGTTGCTGCCGCACAACAAGGCGACCATTTCACACCCCATCGCGCCGTGCTCGTCCCCGTCCAATTCGATGTGGCGTTCCAAATAGTAGCGGAGCGCCGTGAGTTGGCCCGGGAACTCCCGATCCAACTGCGCCACGACCACCCCGAAGAGACCGGGCAGCAAATCTTCCCGGCCATACGTGAAGGCCGACGCCACTTCATGCAGCTCTCCCTCAGCAATAAGCTGAAACGTGTGTCGCACAAATCCCCGGGCACAGTCCGGCACCTCAGCCTCCACGAACGCCGCCTCTACGCCATGTCCGGCACGCAAGTGCGCGATGAATCGGTCAATCCGCGTGGTATTCGCCCCGCCCTCGCGCATGGCGCGCAGGTAGAGCTCGAAGTGGCTAATGGCCTCGCCCCGATCCGAGAGGTCGCTCTCCTCGCCCAGCACGATCTCGTTAATGAGGCGGCTCAGGCGGGGTTCCCCCACTGGCAGCCAAGGGGTATCGAGACACGTCAACCCGCGCTGCAACGCTTTCAGCAGGGACATGAAATCCCAGACCGCAAAGACATGGTGCTCCATGAACCCGCGTAGCTGTTCGATGCTTTTGAGTTCGCCGTAGAGACGATGATTCAGCAAAGACTCACGCAGCGGCGAGATTGCTTCAGCGATCGAGAGAGAGGATGGATTCATGCCTGCGCGTAAACTTCCGCCCCTTTTTTCAGGAACTCTTTCGAAGATGTTTTTCACAGTTGGACTATCGCGCTGGTGTTTCTGGTTCGCGCAAAAGCTTCCAGCGCCACTTCCCTCGCAATCGCGTGGCTGACGATGGGGCGTGGGTAATTGCGCCCCAGTTCGACTCCGGCGGCGCGCAAGATTTCAACTGGCGCTGTGTGTGGCTGATGCAGCCACTTGTCAGGAAGCTTCGTGAGTTCGGGACACCACTTGCGGACGTAGTCGCCGTGCGGGTCAAACTTCTCGCCTTGGCTGGTCGGATTGAAAACCCGGAAGTAGGGCGCGGCATCCGCACCGCAGCCGGCGGTCCATTGCCAGCCGAGCGTGTTCTGCGCGAGGTCGGCATCCACCAGCGTATTCCAAAACCACCGTGTGCCTTCCTGCCAGGGCAGCAGCAAATCCTTCACCAGAAAACTTGCGACAATCATGCGCACGCGATTGTGCATCCAGCCGGTCGCCCACAACTCGCGCATCCCCGCGTCCACGATGGGATACCCGGTGCGGCCTTTCTGCCACGCGCGAAGCCAGGCTGCGTCTTTGCGCCACGGAAACTTTTTGAAGTCTGCGCGCAACGGTTCGGTGGGCGTGTGCGGAAAGTGGAAAAGTAAGTGGTGCGCGAACTCGCGCCAGCCAATTTCGGAGAGGAATTGCGAACCGCGCCAACACTCGACGGGCAAGCCACGCTTCACCGCCATCCGCCGCAAACCATGCCACACCTGCCGCGGGCTGATTTCGCCGAAGTGCAGGTAGGGCGATAACCGCGACGTGCCGGTGACATCGGGGCGATTGCGCTGGTTGGCGTAATCATCGAAGGCTTTGCTCAGGAAACGATTTAGGTTGGCGATCGCACCCGCCTCACCCGGCTGCCACGCGGCGCGCAGTCCATCGGCCCAATTGATCTTCGGCTCAAGCTCCAGTTCATCGAGTGCGAGGGACTTCGGCCACTTCGAGGGTGCGGGCA
>CAMBZO010000104.1 GCA_945872195.1 Akkermansia muciniphila
CCGAAATGCTCGCCTTCATGGCCAAGCTCTGGTTCCACCCCCTCCACGGCCTCACCCTCGGTCGCCCCGGCGCGCTCGCCTTCTACCGGGACCTCGATGAGACCGCCGCCTTCGACGCCCATCCCGGCAACTTCGTGAAGGACGACAACGGCGTCGTCCTGCCCATTGATTTGGTTCTCGTCCGCGCTGACGAGCCGTTGCAGAAGGCGCTGCAAGCCCACATGAATTGAACTATGAAACTCCTGCTCTCCCTCCTCTGCCTCGCCACCATCGCAATCGCCCAGCCCATTCTCGGCGGCTTCAGCCCGGTCGCGCCCACGGACGCAGACGCGCTCGCGGCGGCGAAGTTCGCGGTCGCCAAGCACGACGCGAAACTGACTTTCCAAGCCATCGAGAAGGCCGAGCAGCAGGTCGTCGCCGGCATGAACTATCGGATGACCGTGCGTGTGTTGGACGCCGGCAAGGCTCGCCAAGCCACGGCGGTGGTTTGGCACAAGCTCGGCAACGCCGGCCATGAGTTGACCTCGTGGAAATGGCTGGACGCCGTCCCCGCTCTGCTCAAGTCCGAGTTCCTCTACGAGACCGCGCCGTTCCCCTCGTGCCACGCGTCCACCATCGCCGAGCCGACGGGCGGCGGCCTCGTCACCGCGTGGTTCGGCGGCACGGCGGAGAAGAACCCCGACGTGGGCATCTGGGTCGCGCGGCTCGAAGGCAGCCGGTGGACCGCCCCCGTCGAAGTCGCCAACGGCGTCCAGCCCGACGGCCAACGCCACCCGACGTGGAACCCCGTGCTCTTCCAGCCCAAGACCGGGCCGCTGCTGCTCTTCTACAAAGTCGGCCCCACCCCCAGCACCTGGTGGGGGATGCTGCGCACTTCGAGCGACGGCGGAAAATCCTGGAGCGCCGCGAGCCGCATTCCCGGCGAGTGCGTCGGGCCCATCAAGAACAAGCCCGTGCAGCTCCCCAACGGCGACATCCTCAGCCCGTCGAGCAGCGAGCACGACGGCTGGCGCGTCCACTTCGAGCGCTCGCGCGACCTCGGCAAGACTTGGGACATGATTGGCCCGGTCAACGACGGCAAGGCGGTCAGCGCCATCCAGCCGAGCATCCTGTTCCTCGGCGGTGACAACCTCCTCGCGCTCGGACGCACCCGGCAGGGCAAGCTGTTTCAGGTTGGCTCCACGGACCTCGGCAAATCCTGGGGCGCTATGACGCTCACTGCCTTGCCCAATCCCAGCTCCGGCACCGACGCCGTGACGCTCCAGGACGGGCGGCACCTGCTCATTTACAATCACACGCCCAAGGGCCGCTCCCCGCTGAACCTCGCGCTCTCGGCGGACGCGAAAACGTGGCAGGCCGCGCTCGTGTTGGAGAGCAACCCCGGCGAATACAGCTACCCTGCCCTCATCCAGACCCGCGACGGCCTCGTGCACGCGACCTACACTTGGAAGCGCCAGAAGGTGAAGCACGTCGTAATTGACCCGGCGAAGCTGGAGCCGCGCGCGATGGTCAACGGCGAGTGGCCGAAGTGAAACTTCCGCTGTTCAATAAAAGCGTGCGTATAAAAGCAAGCGCCACGCAGCGAGCCTTCTCCCTTCCGCAGCGGAGGGGAGAAGGTGGCCGCAGGCCGGATGAGGGGTGCGACCCCTTGCGCCGACCCACATAACCCCTCACCCCAGCCCTCTCCCCTCCTCCGAGGAAGGGAGAGGGAGAAGACGCACCCAAAACTTCATGTCCACTTCCCCCGCCACCCGCACCGCCTGGCTCGTCGTCGCGCTGCTCTTCCCCGTCGCGCTGCTCAACTACCTCGACCGGCAGATGATGGCGGCGATGAAATACTCCATGATGGGCGACATCCCGAGCATCGCCACCGACGCGAACTGGGGCATGATGCTCGGCCAGTTCAAGTGGGTTTACGCCATCCTCAGCCCCGTCGGCGGCTACATCGCCGACCGCTTCAGTCGCCGCTACACGATTTGCGCGAGCCTCTTCGTGTGGTCCCTCGTGACGTGGTGGACCGGCCATGTGAAGTCCTACGATGAACTCCTCTGGGCGCGCTCACTCATGGGCGTGAGCGAAGCCTTCTACATCCCGGCGGCACTCGCGCTCATCGCGGACCACCACCAAGGCGAGACCCGCTCGCGGGCCGTGGGGTTCCACCAAATGGGCATCTACGTCGGCATCATGATTGGCGGCTTCACCGGCTACGTGGCCGACGCGCCGAGCCTCGGCTGGCGCTGGGCCTTCGACGTGACCGGCGCGGTCGGCGTGCTCTACGCCGTCCCGCTGCTCTTCCTCCTGCGCGACGCCCCGAAACTCACCGACCCCAACGCCACCACCATCCCGCGCGCCACCGGCTTCGGCGAAGCGGCGAAGGAGCTGCTGACCAACCGCTCCTTCATCCTGCTCGTCCTCTACTTCACCCTGCCCGCGCTGGCCGGCTGGGTGGTGAAGGACTGGATGCCCGCCATCCTCAAGGACAAGTTCAACATCGGCCAAGGCAAGGCCGGCGTGTCCGCCACGCTCTTCGTGAACCTCGCCTCGCTCATCGGCGCGCTCGTCGGCGGCTGGCTCGCAGACCGTTGGATGCGTCGCAGCGAACGTGGCCGCATCTTCACCAGCGCGCTGGGCATGAGCCTGCTCATCCCCGCGCTCTTCGGCGTGGGGAACTCCGGTTCACTCGCCGTCGCCATCTTCTTCCTCGTCCTCTTCGGCCTGGGCTGGGGCGCGTTCGACTGCAACAACATGCCCATCCTCTCGCAAATCGTCCGCCCCGAGCTGCGCGCCACCGGCTACGGGTTCATGAACCTCGTGAGCATCAGTTGCGGCGGCTTCGCCGACGTGGCGTTCGGTGCGCTGCGCGACCGGCAGGTGCCGCTCAACCTCATCTTCGGCGTCTTCGCCAGCACGGCGATGGTGTCAGTGATCCTCGTGCTGATGATCCGCCCCAAGAAAATGCCAAACGAATCATGAGACTGCCACTGTTGCTCCTCCTGACTGCCAGCGTCTTTTTTGCGCCACGGGCCGCTTGTGCCCAAGCGCAGGCGCTCCACTACAGCGTGCCCTTCAAGTCCGGCGAGGGCTACGCACGCTATCGTATCCCGGCCATCTGGTGGATGCCCAAGAAGCCATTACTTGCGTTTGCGGAAGGACGAGTCGCTGGCCGCGGGCTGTCCGGGGACATCGACATCGTGCTGCGGCGCAGTCTCGACCTCGGCCAGACTTGGCAACCGCTGCAAGTCGTTGCCAACCTCCACGCGGACACCTGCGGCAATCCGTGCGTCGTGCTGGACGAAGCGAGCGGACGCCTCTGGCTCGCGTTCACGCGCAGCCGCGGTCAAGACGTCGAGAACGACATTGTCTCCGGCAAGGCTCCGGGCACGACGGTTTGGATCACGCACAGCGATGACGACGGCGCGACGTGGGCCACTCCCCGCGACCTCTCCGCCACCGCGCGCAAACCGTCGTGGGGCTGGTATGGCACAGGGCCTGGTGCGGGATTGTATCTGCGTGGCGGGAGCAAGCCCGACCGCCTGCTGCTGCCGAGCTACCACAGCGACGGCGGCACCTATCGCACTCACAGCCTCTACTCAGATGACCACGGCGCGACATGGCAACTCGGCGGCAGCGCGGCAGACAACACGAGCGAACCACAGGTTATCGAACTGGACAGCCACACGCTGCTGATGAACGCGCGGACCATCGCGGGCTTCGGCGGTTCTCGGACACAAGTCATCAGCCGCGACCGGGGCGACACGTGGCAACCTGCCGAGGGCCTTGCGCCGCTGGTTGAGAACCAGTGCCAGGGCTGCATCTACCGTTGTTTCCGCTCCGGCTCGAACGGCCAGTTCGACTGGATCTTTACGCACCCGATCACGCCGGGCCGCGTTGGCGTGCACGCCTGGATCAGCGAAGACGCGGGCCGCTCGTGGCCGCACGCGCAATTGCTGTGGAGCGGTCCGAGCGCCTACACCGCAATGGTGCGAATGCAGGGCGGGCTTGTCGGCGTCCTGATCGAGTGCGGCGAGAAGCAGACTTACGAGCAGATCGTTTTTATGAAATTCTCCCCCGAGTGGCTCAAGGCGGGGAAAGCACCCGAGATGAGGCCTCCGCCGGCGAAGTGATCCCTGTGCGCTCGCAAACGCAGCATGCTTTGGCGTGAAGCAGTGGATGGATGGCAAAACAACTTTGGAATGACCCAGTTTATTGACTTAGGTCAAACCCACGAGACCATGAGAATCCTCGTCATCATCGCTTCGCTGCCGTTCATCTGCGGATCCATTCGCGCCGCGCCGTTCCCCGTCCCCACGATTGACCTCACCGAAGGGTTACGAGGAAATCAGCCGCGCCCATCTGCTCGAACCGACCGGCAACGCCGTCGCGCGTCCCGTGGTCTGGTCGCACCCCGCCTTCGCAAACAAGCGCGCCTACATGAGGAACGACAAAGAACTCATCTGCGTTGACTTGGCGGAGGGCGCGAAGTAGCGGCAAACCACGGAGCGTCCAGAAAACAATTTCCTATCAGTCCCTGAACCGCGCAGTGTCCAGAAAGCAATTTCCTATCAGTTTTTCCGACTTGTTGTCGGCCTCCGAGAAATCTCACGCTCCAAACCGCATGTTACTCCTTACTCGCACTGACCGCCGTCACTTCCCTCGCACCAAGCTGTTCCCGTCGCTGGCGCGCGCCTTCAGCCTGCTGCTGGCGCTCCTCGCTCTCGGTGCTTCCATCGCTCACGCGTGGGGTCCACACGGCGAAATTGTCCAAGCCGCCCTCTCGACCCTCGGCCCGAGTGACCCGTTGAAAACCGGATTGGCAACCAACGCCAACTTGCTCGTGAAATACGTCTGGATGGCCGACTGGCGGGGACAGCTCCAGTTGGGCCGGGCGGAAACATTTTACACGGATGACTACCTGCTGTTCCCGACAGTGACTAATCACTCCTCCCACATCTGTCCCGAAGTCAGGCAAACCTACGCGCCACATTTTCACCGGGCATTGCAGGCGCTGCGCACAGAGTCTCCCCGCGAAGCCGCCCGGTGGATTGGTTCGCTGCTGCATTTCGTCACGGACACTGGCTCGCCGCCCCACGCATTGGGAATCCAGGGGCCAGTGCATTCCAAGATGGAGAATTGGCTCGATGCAAAACTCATTCTCCTGCCCGGTTACCAGCCACGCCTGCTCGGCACCAACGACAGCTCTGGCGAAGCCGGCTTGCTCCAACGCATGGACGGGCTGATCGAGTTTTCCAAGGATCGCGCCCTCCGCTGTCGCGCCGATGTGATGGCGGACCGCCGGCCGCCGGTCGAACCCGTTGTCCTCGAGTGCGCGCTGGAAACCGCCCGCGTCACCGCCGATCTGCTCCACACGCTCGGCACGCTCGCCCAATCTCAGAAACCGGGCGCATCGCTCACGGGCATCGTCATTCGCCCGCAACTGCAATCTCCGGAACTCGCCAAAGTCCCCGCCAAAATCGTCCTACTCGGCACCAAGTTCTCCACCCTCACCGACCCCACCGGAGCCTTCGTTTTCCATCATCTTCCGCCCGGAAAATATGCGGCCGTCGCCTCCGGTCCCGGCTGGGTGACGGAGGCGATGCCGGTCAACTTGCCGCCAAACGGCAGTGTGCGCCTCGAGACAATCAACATGGCGGAGGCCGGCGGTGGCAATCTGCTGCGCAATCCGAGTTTTCAACTGCGCTGGGTTACGCCGAATCAGGCGGACGGCTGGACGCTGACCTGGCGGCCGGGCCGGCCCGTAAACGCCAAAGGGCCGAAGGACTGGGACGGCGAATGGATTCCCCTCCAAATTGGCGTCACCTACCAACTCGCCGCCCAATGGAAAGCCAACCCCTCGGAAGACGTCCACCGCAGCGTTGCCTTGCGAACCAAGGGCCGCACCAACGACAGCCCAACCGTCGATCACTCCGCCGTCGTCACCACGACAAACCGGCTCGTCACCATCACCGGCTCGGAGGAACTGGCCTGGGTGACCGTCTCCGTGCGCGGTCTGCAACCGCCATGGGAACTTCTGGAGTCGGTCACCTTCAAGCCCGTCGCCAGCCCGGCCGAACAGCCGAAGTCCTCCGCCCCCGCCGCGCCCAAGCCTCCAGCAAAATCCTCCGCCGCCACCGAGTCCGACCCGCGCCTGCTCGCCGACGGCGCGGGCTGGCGCTTGGACAAAGCCACGCGCACCGACCCGAAGCGCCCGCGCGTCTTGCTGATGGGCGACTCGATCCTCAACGGCTACCTCGCCGGCACCGTGAAGGCGCTCGACGGCCAGGCCTTCGTGGACGCGTGGGTGAACCCGTTCGCGCAATCCTCTTACCGCCTGCACGAGATGCTCGTCGAAGTCCTTGCGCAAGGCCCCTACGACATTGTGCACGTCAACATGGGCCTGCACGGCTGGCAGAAGGGCCGCATCCCCGACGGCCAGTTCGAGCCCCTCACGCGCAAGCTCGTCGAGACCATCCGCGCGAAGGCTCCCGGCGCAACCTTCATCTGGGCCAGCAGCACGCCCGTCACCACCAAGGGCAAGCCCGGCGAACTCGATGCCGAGATCAACCCCGTCATTGTTGAGCACAACCGCATGGCCGCAAAAGTCATGGCCGAGATGAAGGTCCCGGTGAACGATCTCTACGCCGTCGTGGTCACGCGCCTCAACCTCGCGCGCGGCGACCAGTTCCACTGGCAGCCCGCCGGCACCGCGCTGCTGAAAGACGCCGTCGTCGCGACCTTGCAACGGGAACTGAAAGCGCGCGTGAGGTAGCCGACGAGGTGAGGAGGCGGACTCGGTCGCCTGCCACACCCTCCGCCTCGTTACCTCGGCGGCTACAAAGGAATGGCATGGAAGGCCCGCCTTGCTCCTCGATTCAAGTTGTGCGTCAAATCGACATGCACTCCGAAGCCTGCTGATGAACATGAACGCGCTCTCCTCCGGCATGCTGGGCTGCCTGCTGCTGACGGCCACGCTGCCCGCCGCCGCGCCCGTGGACTCGGTGACGCTGGAGGGCCGGCGCAATCACTGGAGCTTCAAACCGCTGGCGGCGCCGCTCGGCGCGCATTCCGTTGACTCCTTCATTCTCGCGAAGCTCAAGGCCAGTGGCTTGAAAATGTCACCGCCCGCAGACCGCGTGACTTGGTTGCGCCGCGCCAGCTTCGACCTCGTGGGCTTGCCGCCGTCGCCGGAGCGGGTGGCGACGTTTGTTGCGGACAAGAGCGGCGACGCCTTCGCGCGCGTGGTGGATGAACTGCTCGCGTCGCCGCGCTACGGCGAACGTTGGGCGCAGCATTGGCTGGACGTGGTGCGCTACGCGGACACGCACGGCTTCGAGGTCAACACCGAGCGGCCCAACGCCTGGCCGTATCGCGACTACGTCATCCGCGCCTTCAACAATGACACGCCTTACGACCGGTTCATCCGCGAGCAGATTGTGGGCGACGCCTTGGGCGAGGACGCGGCGACGGGTTTTCTCCTCACCGCGTCGGTGCTGCTGCCGGGGCAGATTGGCGCGGACGATGTTTCCAAACGCCTTGCGCGGCAGGACTCGCTGGATGAAATCGTGGTGAATCTCAGCCAGACCTTCCTCGGCCTGAGCGTCGGCTGCGCACGCTGCCACGACCACAAGTTCGACCCCATCAGCGCGCAGGATTACTACGCGATGCAGGCGTTTGTCGCGGGCGTGGAGTATGCGGATCGCGAGCTGCGCACGCCCGAGGCCGAGGCCGCGCGAAGGGAGGCGGCCCAGTTCAAGGCTCGCCTGGCCGAGGTGGAAAAACAGCTCGCCCGCTTTGCCCCGCTCGCGAAGTCCGGGGCCGAGCGCCCGGCGGTGAACGCGCGGGAGAACATCGACCGCTTCGCGCCCGTGAAGGCCAAGCGCATGCGCTTCACCATCAAGGAAACGAACAGCCTGGAGCCCTGCATAGACGAGCTGGAAGTCTTCGGCTCCGGCCCGGAAAACCTCGCGCTCTCCAGCGCGGGCACCACGGTCACGGCCTCTGGCAGCAAGGTCTCCGCTGACCGCCACGAGCTGCGCTTCGTCAACGATGGGAACTACGGCAACTCGCGAAGCTGGATGTCCCACGA
>CAMBZO010000105.1 GCA_945872195.1 Akkermansia muciniphila
GACCTTATCGGTGTTGGGTTCGGTGAGCGCGGGGTCGTGGATGATTTTCAGCGGCACGCCGAAGCAGAGGACGGCGTAACGGATTTGCGACTCGGTGACGGCGGGCGGGTTGGTCGGATTGAACTCGCGCGTGGCAGCATCAGCGCGGAGTTTCCAGAGGCCGCGCTCGGTCAGCGCTTTCAGCAACGGCTCCTGCAACAGCTCTTGGAATTCCTTGCGCGTCATCGTCTCGCCCGCCGGCAGCGGCAGGCCGATGACTTGGTTCGCGGGCACGCCGCGCGCGGTGAAGTAGTGTGCGGCGAGGCCTTTGGAGTCTTCGACGGAACTGTTGTAGAGGACGATGGCGGAGCTGCCCAACTCAGCTGCGGTGGACAGCAACGGTGCCAAACAAGCGATGATCAGGAGCGTTCTCATTTCAGGCCGTGAGTTCCACTCTCAACCCATCCCACGCCAGCGCCACGCTGGGCGGCATTTCGGCTTGGTCCAGGTCGTGGTCATACCAGTCGGTCAGGTGCGTGAGGTAGGTCTGGCCGGCGTTGATGCGGCGCGCGGTGGTGAGCGCTTCGTCGAGGCTCATGTGCGTCCAGTGCGGGGTCTTGCGCAGCGCGTCGAGCACGACGATTTCCACGCCCCGAATCTGGGCGATGACTTCGTCCGGCACTTCCTTGCAATCGCTGCAATAGGCGAGCCGTTTGCGCCCGCCTTGCTCGAAGAGGAAACCGTGGCACGGCGTTTTCCCGTGTGGCAAGGGCAGGGGAGTGATGCGCAGGTCGCCGATTTCAAACGGGCCGTCGAACACGCGCGGAGCCGGGATGAAGTAGCCTACCGAGTGCGGGCCGTCGTGGAACGCGTAGAGAAAGATGCGGCGGAGATGCTCCATCGTCGCCGCGCTGGCGTGGATGGGCAGGGCCTTCTCGCCCGCGACTTGGCAGAAGCGACGGCAATCGTCCATGCCCATGATGTGGTCCGCGTGCGCGTGGGTGATGAGCACGGCGTCGAGGCGCGTGACGCGCTCGCGGAGGCATTGCAGGCGGAACTCCGGCGTGGTGTCCACGACCAGCCGCGTGTGAGGCGTCTCGACGCAGATGGAGGGCCGGGTGCGGTGGTTCTTCGGGTTGGCGAGGAAGGCAGCGGAGTATTCCTTGCCGATGACCGGCACGCCGTTGGAGGTGCCAGTGCCGAGGAAAACGAGTTTGAACGACATCGCGCGCGAAGGTTGCCTGCCGCCGGTGGGCAAGTCAAAGACGGGCGCACCTGCTCACCGAGGTTTTAGGAAACTCTGTCTGCCGGGGCAGCTCACGGCGGAGGCAGATCGCTCGGGATGAAGGTCGAGACCGGCAGTTCGGCGGCGCGCTTCACGTGCTTGTCGAACCATTGGATGGTTTCCCAGAGGACGTGCTCGACGCTCTCACGGGCTTCGTAGCTGTGGCTCTCGTGCGGGAGCAGGACGAGGCGGGCGATGCCGCCGTTGCCTTTCACGGCCTGGTAGAGGCGTTCGCTTTGCATGGGGAAGGTGCCGGGGTTGTTGTCGGCCTCGCCGTGGATGAGCAGGAGCGGCTCGTTGATGCGATGCGCAAACATGAAGGGGGACATGCGCGAGTAAATCTCCGGCGCTTCCCAGAGCGTGCGGCGCTCGTTCTGGAATCCGAAGGGCGTGAGCGTGCGGTTGTAGGCGCCGCTGCGGGCCACGCCCGCGCGGAAGATGTCGGTGTGCGCCATGAGGTTCGCCACCATGAACGCGCCGTAGCTGTGGCCGCCCACGCCCACGCGGCGCGGGTCGGTGATGCCCATCTCCACGGCTTTGTCCACGGCGGCCTTGGCGCTGGTGATGACTTGTTCGAGGAAGGTGTCGTTGGCTTTCTTGGGGTCGCCGATGACGGGCATCGTGGCGTTGTCGAGGACGGCGTAACCTTGCGTGACGAGGAAGAGATGGCTCGCGCCGCTGAAGGTCGTGTAGCGGTTTGCGGTGGTGGTGACTTGGCCGGCGGTGTCGCTGTCGCTGAACTCCCGAGGGTAGGCCCAGAGAATCGTCGGCAGGCGCTGGCCGGGTTGGTAGTCGGCGGGCAGGTAGAGGGTGAAGGAGAGCGGCACGCCGTCGGGGCGCTGGTAGGTGACGAGCTGTTTGCGGATGCTCCGGAGCTGCGGCATGAGGTCGGGGAAGTCGGTGAGCGGCTTGCGCGCGCCGTCGGCGAGGGTGCGGATGAAGTAGTTCGCCGGGCGGGTCGGCGACTCGCGGCGTGTGATGAATTGCGATGCGTCCGGTTTCAGCATCGCGACGACGGACTCGTGGGCGCCCTCGTCGGTCTGATAGAGGCGCTCGGTGCGGTGGGAGACGAGGTTGAACGTGTCGAGGAAGGGTCGGTCGCCGTCGGGGGTCGCGCCCGCGCCGATGAGGTAGAGGTTCCCTTCGTGGACGCGGGCGACGCGGAAGCCGTTGGTCAGCGGGCGCAGCATCGGTGTGCCGGGGTCGCCGTAGCGGTCTTGGGCGGACACATCCCAGAGCAGGCGGGCCGGCTCGGCGGGGGCGTTGGGGTTGATGAGCCAGGTGCGGTTCCAGCGGCGGCTGGCCTGATATTCGCGCACGAGCGCGACATCGGGATGCTCGGCCCAGATCAGGGCTTGGAAACGATGCTCAGTTTTCTCCAACTCGATCGGGGCATCGGTGAACGGCGCGTCCAGCATTTGGATGCGGTCGCGGTGCGCCACTTTCTTGCGCGGGTCGCCGCCGTCGAGCGCCTCGACCCACACGAGCGTGGCGGGATGCGTCGGCCGCCATTGGTAGCTGCGCGGGCCGGGGCGCACGCCGCCGATGGGGATTTCCTCGGCGAGCGGCAGGCTTGCGAGGGGGAACATGATCTTGCCGTCAAGGCCGAGGACTTCCACGGCGCGCGGGAACATGGAGGCCGGCAACTGGTAGGAATACGGACGCTGGATGCGGGAGACGAGGATGAGTTGACCGTTGGGCGAGGGGTCGATGGAGGAATAGATGGCAGGCGCGCCGATGAGCTTGGTGTCGCCGTTCTTTGCGGTGACGAGCGCGAGTTGGGACGTGGCGTGGTAGTCGAAGAGTTCCTCGTGATACGGCGAGTCGAGCAGGTCTTGGAAGGTGCGGGCGGGCGCGGCCTTACCGGTGCTTTCCTGCACCAGCGGGCCGCCGGGAACGCGGGCTTCGAGGGGCGGCTTGGGGCGGTTGGCTGGAATGGTTTGGCAGAGGAGCGACTGGCTGTCGGGCAGCCACTGGAACGGCTCGCCGAGGGCGGCGTTGATGCCGCCGCGCAGGCGACGGGGGCTGCCGCGCTTGGTTTCACACACCCACAGCTCCACTTCCTTCGAGCCGTAGCGAAGGAACGCGAACTGTTTCCCATCCGGCGACCACGCCGGCGGCGTGATGCGGGCACCGGGGGGAATGGCGATGGGGCGTTCCTTGCCGTCGGGGATGGGATGCAGCGTCAGCTCGACGCAACGGGCAGTGCGGTGCGGGCCGTTGTTGAGCGGGTTGATGCGGAGGCCGGCGAGGCGGAGGCCGGGCTCGGCCAAGTCTGCGACGGGCGGGTGGCGCTCGGCGCGGTAGATGAGCATCGCGTCGCGCTGGGGATTAAAATAGACCGACGGCGTAGCCGGGGTGGAGAGCAGTTCGCCAATGGGGGCGGGCGCCTTCTGATACACCTCCTCGGCGGCGAGGGGAGTGGACGCCAGCACGAGCAGCAGTCCAAGGACTGTAGCGCGCCACTGAAACGGGTTGCGGGGAGAACCGAACATCGGGTCTTGGCTGAACGTAATGCAACTGTGGCAAAGCGCCAGTGGCGGGGCAAGGGGGAACCGTTGCCAAAGAGGGGAAGAGTTGCAGAGGGAACTTCCTCCCACTCTTCAACTCCTCTCTTGCACCAGCACGGAGAAGCTGCGGCCCAGATGGTCGGGGTGCGAGAGGGTTTGGAACTGCCGCACTCGCTCGCCATGCCATTCGCCGAAGACGGCGGTCTGCTGCATCGTGCGCTGGGCGATGTTCGTGAGGTAGCGGCCTTGCCCAACCAGCTCCGACGTGACGAGCCCGGCGCGTTCGCCCGCGTGGGTGATGGCCGCGAAGTTGACGTGGGCTGTGATGTCCTGCGTGCCGGGCGCGGCGAGGATGTCGTCCACCTGATGGTGGTCGCGGTAGGCGCGGAGCGTGCCGTGAGGTTTGTCGGGATGGATGACATCGCTGGTGGTGTGGCCGTAGTCGAAGGTCAGCAACTTGCCGTGGCGCAGGGTTTGGGCGGCGAGTTCCCACCAAAATTCCGCGAAGGGATTGAGTTCGAGGATGAAGCCATCGGGCAGCACGGGCGCGAGGCTGGCCCAAGAACTGGCTCGCAGCGACTCGTCGAGATTGCTCAGGGCCGCGGAGGGATCCATGAGCGCGGCGACGTTTAGGTGCAAGGCGGGCAATCGCGTCCAGATGAAGCGGTCCCCGGCCGTCCGCACGCCCCACTCGAACCACTGCTGCTCCGCCGCGCTCCACGCGACGCGGTGGACGGGGAAGGCGTCGAGCAGTTCGTTGGCGAAGATGATGCCGGTGACGCCGCCGGCTTGCTGAATCTCCGCCCAGTTCGCAAACCACCGGACGTGCGGGGCGAACCTACTGAGCCGCCCCCGCTGCCATTCCTGCCGGCGCAGCGAGGGGTCGAGAATCCAATACTCAATGCGCAGCAAGACATCGGGCCGGTGTCGCGCGAGCCAGTTCAAAATGTCCTCGGCGAGCTGGCCGTCGTGTGCGCCCGCCTCGACGATTTGGAGCGGCGCGTCGGGTTGGCCGCGTTCCGCGTTCCGCGTTCCACATGCGTCGAGCCACTCCGCGAACTGGAATCCCAGCATCTGCCCGAAGAGTGGGCCGACGCTGACGCTGGTGTAGAAGTCCCCGCGTTGCCCGACCACGGTTCGGTCGCGTTCGTAATAGCCGTGCTCGGGCTGGTAGAGGGCCACTTCCATGAAGCGCGCACACGGCACGGAACCAATGCGCGCGATTTCCTCGCGGAGGATTTCCTCCACTTGCGGCGATGGCTTGCAGTCCGCCTCGCGATTCGTTAAGTCTCTTCCAAACACAACCTAGGATCGAGACACTCACCAAACAGGACACTTCTTATGGCCAAGATTGACGCGTTCTTCAACCTGATGATCTCACAGAAGGCTTCCGACTTGCACTTGGCTTCCGGCAGCCCGCCCATTCTGCGCATCAGTGGCGAAATGCGCCGCGTGGACTACCCGCCGCTGGAGAGCGACGCGCTCAAGGCCATGCTCTACGAGATCGCGCCGGAAATCAAAGTGAAGCAGTTCGAGGAGACTGGCGACGTGGACTTCGGTTACGAAATCCCCGGCGTGGCCCGCTTCCGCGCGAACTTCTTCAACCAGAAATACGGCTGCTCCGCCGTGTTCCGCCAGATTCCCAGCACGGTGTTGTCCTTCGAGGACTTCGAGAAGTTCGACGCGCCGCTGCCCCCGGTGCTGCGCAAGTTCCCCATGATGCACAAGGGCCTCGTGCTCGTCACCGGCCCCACCGGCTCCGGCAAATCCACCACGCTGGCCGCGATGATTGACTACGCGAACAAGAACCGGCACGACCACATCCTGACCGTCGAGGACCCCATCGAGTTCGTCCACCAGAGCAAGGGCTGCCTCATCAACCACCGCGAGGTCGGCATGCACACGAAGTCCTTCGCCTCCGCGCTGAAGGGCGCGCTGCGCGAGGACCCGGACATCATCATGGTCGGCGAAATGCGCGACTTGGAAACCATCGAGCTGGCACTCACGGCGGCGAGCACCGGCCACCTGGTCTTCGGCACGCTGCACACCTCCAGCGCCGCGAAGACCGTGGACCGCATCATTGACGTCTTCCCCGCCGACCAGCAGAACAAGATCCGCGCGACGCTCTCCGAGGCGCTCAAGGGCGTGGTGGCGCAGAACCTCTTCAAGCGGATTGACAAGCCGGGCCGCGTGGCCGCCCTTGAGGTTCTCGTCCTCACGACCGCCGTCGCGAACATGATCCGCGAGGGTAAGACGCACCAGATTCCTGGTATGATCCAGGTAGGCAAGAAGCTCGGCAACTGCCCGCTCGACGATTCCATCATGGACCACCTGCGCATGAAGCGCATCGCGCCCAAGGACGCCTTCGACAAGTCGCTGGACAAGAAGAAATTCTTCCCCTTCCTCACCCCGGCGGAACAGGAGGAGGCGCGGTCGAACGGCGAGGCTGACTGAATTACCTGCCCGGCAAACCGCTTACTGACCTATGCGCTCCAGCGAACTCGACTACATCCTCGCCACGATGTTGGACTCCAACAAGGACGTGTCCGACCTCAACATCACCGTGGACAAGCCGCTCCAGGTGGAGTCCTCCGGCCAGCTCGTCGGCGTGCCCATCACCCCACCGGTGGATCGGCTCACGCCCTTTCAGACTGAGCAGATCGCGCTCAACCTCCTCGGCGGCAGCCGTCGCCTGACCGAGGACCTGTTCCGCACCGGCTCGTGCGACTCCTCCTACGGGCTGGGGCAGAAGGCGCGCTTCCGCGTGAACATCTTTTCCCAGCGCGGAAATTACTCCTGCATCCTGCGCAAGCTGGCCACCCAGATCCCCACGCTAGAGCAGCTCAAGCTCCCACCGATCTTCAAGGAGATCGCGAAGGAGAAGACCGGCCTCGTCCTCATTACCGGATCGACCGGCTCAGGCAAATCCACCACCCTCGCGGCGCTGTTGAACGACTTCAACGAGAACAAATCCATCCACATCGTCACGCTCGAGGATCCGGTTGAGTTCGTGCATCCGCAGAAGAAGGCGACCTTCAACCAGCGCGAGATGGGCACCGACTTCGACAAATTTTCCAGCGGCTTGCGTGCTGCGCTGCGCCAGGCTCCCAAGGTCATTCTCGTCGGGGAAATGCGCGACCGCGAGACTGTCGAGTTGGGCCTCTCCGCCGCCGAGACCGGCCACCTGGTGGTGAGCACGCTGCACACGATTGACTGCGGCCAGACCATCAACCGCATCCTCGGCATGTTCGAGACCAGCGAGCAGGACCAAATCCGCGAGCGCTTGGCCGACACGCTCCGCTGGATCGTCAGCCAGCGCCTCGCGCCCAAACTCGGCGGCGGCCGACAGGCCATCCTTGAAATCATGGGCAACAGCGTCCGCACCAAGGAGTCCATCCTGCAAGGTGAGGCGGAGGGCAAGACCTTCTACGAAATCATCGAGGCCAGCTACACCTTCGGCTGGAAGAGCTTCGACCAAGCCTGCATGGAGGCCTTCGAGCAGAACCTCATCACCGAGGAGAGCGCGCTGCTCTATTGCAGCAAACGCGGCCCGACCTCGCGCGGCATTGACAACATCAAGAAGAAGCGTGGCGAGGTGACCTCGAACGTCACCAGCTTGGGCATGAAGAAGGAAGCTGCCCACGGGGCACCTGTCGCGCCGCCGCCGCTGACGTTGAAGCTGAAGTGAAACCATGAACCCCGGGAGCAGGATCAGGATTAGGATCACGAGCAGAAACGCCTCGTCGCCCTTTCCCTCCTGCTCGTAATTTTGATCCTGATCCTGCTCCTCCCAGCCCCTCTCCACCCATGAGCCAGCCCTTCGCCGACTACGAATTCATCAGCCCTTCCGACAAGCCCGCGCTGCTCGCCCTCAGCAGCGTGGAAGTTCTCGCCAACGTCCAGCCCATCGTCCGGGAGTGCGGGTTCAAGGTCCACGTCGCCGGCAACCACGAGGTTTTCGGCAAGCGCTTCACCGCGCTGAACTACCACCTCGTCGTCGTGGAGGAACTCTTTGCCGCTGGCACCCCTGACGAGAACGTCACCCTGCGCACGCTCCAGTGGATGCCCATGGCCCGCCGCCGCCACACCGTCGTGGTGCTCATCAGCGATCGGTTTCAAACGCTCAATCCGATGGACGCCTTCCAGCAGAGCGTCCACGCCGTCGTCAACAAGGCCGACCTCAGCAGCCTCGGCGGCATTATCTCCAAGGCGGTCAGTGACAACGACCTCTTCCTCCACAGCTACCGCGAGGTCCAGGCCGCGATGGTGAAGGGGAAGGTTTAGGCCCAACTCCGAAGCAACG
>CAMBZO010000106.1 GCA_945872195.1 Akkermansia muciniphila
GAGAAGGACAAGCCGGCTGCTGGCGGCGATCACCACGGTCCCGGCGGCATGGATATGTAATCCAGCCCTCGGTCCGTCACGGACTGAAATTCAACAGGCCGGCCTGCGCGAGCAGGCCGGTCTTTTTCGTTTGAGACAGTCAGATTTCCAGAAGTTTCGGACCATGGATGGGGCACGTTCGCAAGCCTCGGTGACGCCTGTCATTTGCATCCTTGAGCTGTCGTGGTGCGATCAAAAGTAGACAGGTCTGTGCGATCAAAAGGAGACAACGGGTTATAAGACCGGGCAGTGGAGCAGGACGATGGGTTTGGCCGCCGGGGCGGGGGGCGTGGCGGAGGTAGTAGATGTCGCCGTCGGGGCGCAGGCAGCGGATGACGGTGGCGCGGGGCGGGGCGTCCACCGCTTGGCGCTTGGCGCCGACGGGAACCTTGCCGTCGTCACCGACGCGCACGGGGGTGTGCTGGCTCCAGACAAAGGGCTACCACGGGCAGGCGGGGGCGGGAACGTGACCAACAGCACAGTCACCACCAACGCCACCGCCACCGCCGGCAAGGGCAATAACCCCACCCCTTACGACCACATCCTCGACACCGGCGACTACTACCTCAGCGGCATCGCCAACGGGGAGCAGATGCTCGTGCGCGGCAACGCCCGCCTCTGGGTGGCCGGCTCCATCGCCATGCAGGGAGCATCCCAGATCACCATCGCCAACACCGGCACATTGCAGGTCTGGGTCGCCGGCGAGGTGGACATCAAAGGAAACGGAGTGGTCAACTCGACGTCCGACGCCACGCACCTTGCGCTCTACGGACTGCCCACCTGCACCAGCATTTCGCTGGGCGGCAATGCAGCATGGACCGGCACCATCTACGCGCCGCAGGCGGACTTCAAATCCGGCGGCGGCGGCGACGACAACTACGACGTGGTGGGTGCCGTCATCGTCAACACCGTCAGCATGAACGGCCACTTCGAGTTTCACTACGATGAAAACCTCGGCCGCAATGGTCCCAGCGGCACGTTTGTCATCTCATCTTGGGTGGAGCTCTAGCCACCCGCAGCCGGTGCCGCGCATCGTCGCGACAGACCAACCGGATTAGCCGGTGATGCCGCCGGAGCTGGTGAAGATGCCTTCCAGCCACATCTTGAGCTGCTGCGGGTTGGAGGCCTTTTCCATCGCGCGCTCCTCGGTGATGATCCCCTGCTGGAGCAGGTTGTAGATGCACTGGTTGAAGCTCATCATTCCCTCGCCCTGATCTTCCCAGAGCGAGATACCGTCGGTCTCAACGATTTTCCGGCTGCCCTCGATAATGGGCAGGAGCTTGCCGAGCTGGTTTTCCTCGATGGCCTTCCGGATGGAGATCGTGTTGATCATGATCTCAAGCGCCGGGCGCATCCCGCCGTCCGCCGTCGGCACCATGCGCTGACAGCAAACGGAGCGCAGCGTGCCGGCCAACTGGCGGCGGATGGTGTCGCGCTCGTCCTGCTTGAAGTATTCTAGGATGCGGCCCACCGAGCTGTTGGCGCTCGTGGTGTGCATCGTGGAGATGACCGTGTGGCCGGTGTCCGCCGCGCTGATGGAGGTCTGGAAGCTGATGGCGTCGCGCATCTCACCGACCATGATGACGTCGGGGTCTTCGCGCAGCGCGCTCTTCATCGCGCGGTGGAAGCTCATCGTGTCGAGGTTCAGCTCGCGCTGCTCGATGAGGCACTGATTCTCCTCGAAGACAAACTCGATGGGGTCCTCCAGCGTGACGATGTGCTTGCGGAAGTTGTTGTTCAGATGCTCGAGCATCGCCGCGAGCGTCGTGGACTTGCCGGAGCCAGTGGTGCCGGCCATCAGCACGATGCCGCGCGGGGATTCCGCCACCGTCTTGAGAATTTCGGGCAGGCCAAGCTTTTCGAAACTGGGGACGGTGGCCTTGATGTAGCGCATTACGATGCACCAGCGGCCCAGCGACTGGAACACGTTCGTGCGGAAGCGGCCCACGCCCGGCGCGGAGTAGGAGAAGTCCGTCTCGCGGTCCGCCTCCAGCCCGGCCTTCATGTGCGTGGGGCAGATGCCGTCGATCACGCTCTGCATCCAGACCTGCGTGGGGACGAAGTCAATGGAGTGAAACGCGCGGCTGATGCGGTAGGACGCCGGCGTGCCGACCTTGATGTGGACATCCGAACACCCGGCATCCACGCCGGCCTTCAGAATCTGGTTGAAGTAGGCGACATCCTCGTTGGCGGGTTCAGTAGTTGGCTGAGACATGGCGCGGACTTTAGACAGCGGCCATTTTCATGCCAAGTTGGAATATGCCATCAGCCTAGAAACAGCAGTTAACGCAAAGGCGCAGGGAGGAAGGAATGGGATTGAGTTACCGAGCTGAAACGCTTTCACCTGCGCGGTGAGGTCGGGAGCGAATCTCGCCCAGTCGGTTTTCTTTGCGGCCCCGCGTCTTTGCGTCTTGGCGTTAAAATTCAACTGCCGGATTTAGGATCAGGCGCAGGCAGGCCGCTGGCTTCAATTGGAAACTCGATTCACGGCAACCGCCACAGCGCGTCGCTTCGCACCCAGCCGGCGCGCAGCCCCGCGTCCCTCACATGCAGCCAGTCGTCCTTCGCATCCAGCACGGTCACCTCCGCGCCGTCCCGCAGCGCGAACGCCACCTTCGACTCCGCCAGTGGCCCGGGCCGGACGGGCGCTTCCCCCACCACAACGACTGCCAGTCGCGTCGCGCTCCGGTCCCAATGCGCGCAACCGAGCAACGCGGTGAGAAAGCACGCCAGCACGCCAAAACCCTTCATGAGTCCGGCCAAGGCAGCGCGCCTCGCAGGCAGAGCCTCACCTAGCGCGAGCAGCAGAAACCACACGCCAAGCCCCCCACACGCCAGCCACGCCCACTCGTCCAGCGTGTGCAGGCGGAGCAAGTGCTGGCCGAGGTTTTCCTCCACCGTCGCCCCGAGACTGCGCCGGGCGAACTGCAAATTGCCGCGTGAGTCCGGGTCGCGCGGCGCGAGCCGGAGCGCGTGGTGATAATGGTAAATCGCCCTGCCGGGCTGGCCGCTCTTGAACCGTGCGTTGCCGAGATTGAAGTGCAGCGCCGCTGTGGGTCCATTCGTCAGCAGCCGCTCATAGCCCGCCGCCGCGTCCGCAAACTTGCCCTGCTCGAACAGCTTGTTCGCCACCTCAAATTCCGCCGCCGGCTGGGCGGCCACGGGCCAAGCGGACACGAGCAATAGCCACAGCCAGCAAAGGTTTTTTGACAAAAAAGTCTTCATCCCGCCACCTCCAGCTTTCGCAGGTCGTCCACGGCGTCGGAGAACTGCTGCGCCAGCTTCGACAGTTCGCTTGTCTCGCGCACGGGCGCGTAGCGGGCGGCGTTGCAGACTTGAAAGAGCGCGTGCAGCGACCGGCAGGTCTCCTCGCTCGCGCCGAGTGCCCTCACGCGCTCGTCAATCACTTCCTCCGTGATGGCGCTGGCCGGCAGGTCGAGGCGTTCGCCGAGTTGCTCCTGCAACAGCCGGAACAGGTTCACGAAGAACGCCTCCGCCTGCGCAGCCGCGGCCTGCTGGCGCAGTTCGGCCAAACCCGTGTTCACCAACTTCCCCACTTCACGGCGGCGGCGGAGACGCGGGTTGTTCGCAAGCTTCTCCGCCTGCTTGCGGCGCGTCAGCAACGCGATCCAAAGCGCGAATGGCACGCCGGACACGAGCCAGAAGGCCGGCCTCCGCAGCTCACCAGAAGCCGCCATCACCCCGAGGTGCGGCTTGATGTGGACGAGGTCCGTCGCGGCGGCAGCGGCGGTGGCCGTGTTCGTCGTGGTCATCACCACGGTCGGAGCCTGCGCGGCGGCGGCGGCGCGCACGCGCAGCGGCGTCGCGGCGTGCTTGAGCGTGCGATACGTGCGGGCGTCGGGATCGAAGAAGCTGAAGCCGAACGCGGGCAGTTCCTTCACGTCCGCGTTCTGCGGCTGCACCACCTGCTCGAGTTTGCGCACTCCGGTCATCGAGAGCGGGTCAGGCATCTCCGTCGCCACGCTCGGTGGATAGGATTTGAACGCCTCGCCAAAATCGAGCGGCGGCATCCGCACGCTGTCGAGGGCGCCGCGCCCGCTGACCTGCACGCGCACCGTGACGGGGTCACCGACGGCAACATCCAGCGGGGCCGCGCTCGCGGTCATCTGGAAATTGCCCACGGCGCCGTTGAAGTCAGCGGGCCGTCCCTCGGTGGGCAGGGGCTGCACGAGTATGTCGAGCGGGTCGCTCAGGATGGTGACGGGCTGCGCGCGCACGCCGCGATTGAAGAGGTCGAAGACATCGCCGCCGCTGGAGCGGAGGTGGAGATTGAAGGAGCACTGGACCGGGCCGAGGGGGAGTTTTCCGGCCTTCACCGGGGTGGCCACGGCGCGGAAGAGGAGGAAGCGATAAGCGACATTGCCGACCTGCTCCTGTCCCTGTTGATGCTGAAACGGGGTGAGGGTGAAGCCGTCGCCGCGCAGTGTCGGCATCTGGAATTCGCCACCGCCGGTGAAGTAGAGCCGCACTTCCAGCGCGAAGGGTTCACCGACGAAGAAGTTGGTTTTGCCCACGCGGATTTTGGCGAACGTGAACTGCCGGAAGGCCTCGGTGTCCGGGATTTTTGCGTTGGCCGCCAGCACCTTCAGCGCAAGCGGCTGCGTGGGGAGCGTGCCTGCCCCGACGGGGACGTTGAAGCTGGGGATGGTGTAGTCGCCGGGCGCGGCGGGCGTGACGGTGTAGGTGAGCAGGAGGCTGACGACGCGCTGGCCGTTGAGGATGGAGATTTGCTGGCTCTGGCCGGCGAACTGGATACGGACATTCGGCATGTCCGGCAGGCGCGGCACACCACTGGGCTGCCCGCCGTCGAAGCGCAGCGTCAGCACCACCTGCTCGCCCACGCGGAGGGTGGTGCGGTCGAGCGAGGCGCTGAAGGTGACGGCGTGGGCGGTAAGGGTGAGGAGAAACCAACCGCAAACCAGAGCCAGGAGCCGAGTGAAGGCAACGCGCCCTACCGACGCGCAAAACCCCTCACCCCGGCCCTCTCCCCTCATCCGATGAAGGGAGCGGGAGAAGAAGCCGCCGGCGCTTCGGCGGCGCGCGACTTTTTGCTCACGTCCCTCGGCGGTCTTCATCACCAGTTTTTCAGCACGCGACCGCTGGCTTTCTGCGTGGCGTTGGTGGGGAGGAAGATGAGGGCGCGTTCCTCGCCGCGTTGGGAGTCGAGCAACTGCATCGCTTGTTGCGGGGTCATCTGGCCGAGCGCGGCAGCCGATTGGGCGGCGTCCTTCTCGTCCTTTCCGCCTTTGTCACCGGGTTGATTTTGCTTTGGGTCACCCTTCTTGTCGTCGGGCTTTTTTTGGTCCGGCTGCTTTTGGTCGCCGGGTTGGTCGGGCTTGGGTGGCTCTTGTTTCTGCTTCTCGTCTGGTTTGGAGCCATCGGGCTTTTCCGGCTTCTGGTCGTCGCCCTTTTTGTCGTCCTTCTTCTGCTGGTCGTCTTTCTTGTCGTCCTGCTTTTTGTCGCCCTTGTCCTGCTGCTTCTCCTGCTGTTGCTTCAGTTCCTCCAACTTGCGCTGCACGAAGTCGCGGTTGTGTTTGGCGTCGGCGTCCGCCGCGTTGAGCTTCAGCGCGGTGTCGTAGAAGCCGAGGGAGCTTTGCCATGCCTCCTGTTTCTGCGCGGCTTCGGCGGCGGTGTCGCCGAACTGGAAGTAGGCGTTGCCGAGATTGTAGAACGCGCTCTGGGCGAGCAGGGGGTCACGCGCCCCCGTGGCGCTGCTGAAGTGGCGCGTGGCGTCCTCAAACTGTTTGGACTGATAGGCTGCGGCCCCGGCGTTGTAGGCGAGGCGGGCATCCTCGGGCCGTTCGCGGCGGAGGCGGTCGTATTCCTTGAGGGAGGCTTCGTATTTGCCGGACTCGTAGTTCTTGAGCGCGGTGGCGGAGGAGGCGCTGGCGGAGATCGGGCAGAGGATCGAAAGGAGAAAATAAAGGAGCGCGGCTGCTGCTGCGGACGTGGGCGTGGGCGTCCGCGCTCCAGGTTTTTTTCTCTCAGGCAGGAACATTTCGGTGATGAGCAAAACAATCGCGATTGCGAGCGGCCAGTAAAATCGCTCGTGGTGGCGTTGCATCAGCTTGGCGCTGAACTCGGACTTGGGCAACGGGGCGAGGCCGCGTTCGTAGAGCACGTCCATCGTGTTTGCGCCGCGCAGGTTGAGGTAGAAGCCGTTGGCCGCGCCGGCGATTTGCTGGAGGAGCGTTTCGTTGAGCTTGGATTTCACCACGTTGCCGCTGTCGTCTTTCAGGAAGTCCACCTTGCCCTTCGCATCGGCCACGCGGATGAGCTCTCCGGTCGCGGTGCCGATGCCGATGGTGAAGATGCGCAGGCCTTTTGTGCTCGCGGCTTGTGCGGCCTCGAGCACGCCGGATTCGTGGTCTTCGCCGTCGGTGAAGAGGACGAGGATCTTGTGGTTATCGCCGTCCTTGAATGCGGCCAGTGCGGTCTGAATCGTCTCCGCGATGGCGGTGCCGCCCTGCGGGATGATGTTCACGTCGAGCGCGGCGATGCCCTGGCGGAATGCCTCCTCGTCGAGCGTGAGCGGGCATTGGAGGAACGAGCTTCCGGCGAACGCGACGAGGCCGAGCCGGTCGTTCTTCGCCAGCTTCATCAAGTCCAGCGCGGCGAGCTTGGCGCGTTCGAGTCGGTTGGGCGGAATGTCCGCCGCGAGCATCGAGCGCGAGGTGTCAATCGCCACGACGATGTCTAAACCTTTCTGTGAAACTTCCTCCCATGTGAATCCCCACTGGGGTCGGGCCATCGCCAGCACGGCGCAGCCCACGGCGACGACGAGCAAGCCCAGCCGCACTTGCTGCCGCGTCTTCGACACGCCGACGGTGAGCTGCGCGAGCAACCGGGACTGCACGAACTGCGCGATGAGCCGCTCCTTCGCGCGCCACGCCCAGAGGAGGAAGACGGCGAAGAGGGGCACGAGCAGGAGGAGCCAGAGGAGTTGGGGAAGTGCGAACTTCATGGGCTTTGTTTTGAGCCAATGGCTGAAATTCTCACGGCAGTTTCCTCCACAGCGTATTGGCCAATAGGATTTCCGCCAGCAACAGCCCGAGGCCGAGCGCCACGGGCCAGTGCATCAGCTCGCGGTAGCGCTGGAACTTCTTCATTTCGACGGTGGTTTTCTCCAACTGGTCAATCTCGGTGAAGATGCGGCGCAGCGTCTCGGAGTTGTCGGCGCGGAAGTATTTACCGCCGGTCTTCTCGGAGACCTTGGTGAGCGTGTCCTCGTCGATGTCCACGGGCATCATCCGCTGTTGGCGACGACCGAACTGGTCGGTGTAGGGCACCGGGGCCTCGCCGCGCGTGCCCACGCCGATGGTGTAGCACTTGATGCCCAGCGTCTGCGCGACGTCGGCGGCGGTCAGGGGCGGGACTTTCCCGGCGTTGTTCACGCCGTCGGTGAGGAGGATGATGATTTTGCTTTTCGACTTAAGGTCACGCAGTCGGTTCACGCTGGCGATGAGGCCGGAGCCAATGGCGGTGCCCTCTTCAATGCCGCCGAAGTTGAGCCGGTCGAGGTTCGCGAGGAGGAACGGGTGATCGAGCGTGAGCGGGCCGGCCACATACGCGCGCCCGGCGAAGGCGATGAGGCCGATGCGGTCAGCGGGGCGCTTGAGGATGAACTTCTGGACGGTGTCCTTCGCCAGGACAAGGCGGTTGATGCGCTGGCCGCGTTCGTTGGTGAAGTCCTCAGCTTCCATGCTGCGTGAGAGGTCCACGGCGATGACGATGTCGATGCCGCTTGCGGAAACCTTGGTCTCGCCTTCGCCGAGTTGCGGGCGTGCGAGCGCAATGAAAAAGGCGGCGAGCGCCAGCCAGCGCAGTGCGCGGAGAAAGGCCCCGGCACGGGATTGCGTGTGGCCGGACAGCCCGCGCACGAGCTGCACGGAGGAGTAGAGGAACGCGGGCTGGAAGTCCCGCCGGCCCTTGAGCCACGCGAGCAGCGGCAGCACGAGCAGCAGAAGCAGCAGCCAGGGATGGGCGAAGGAGAA
>CAMBZO010000107.1 GCA_945872195.1 Akkermansia muciniphila
AACTGCCCCGTGCCGCCCAGCGAATAGAGCCTTCCCTCGTGCCATGTCGGCGTGGCGCGTGGCCCTTCGCCGCCCATCCACTCCTGAAAGTTCGCCGCATAGCTGTGCGCCCACACCTCACGCCCGGTCTCGACCTCGTAGGCCGTCACCACTTCCTGCTCGCGCCGTTGCTCGATGGTGAACGCCAGCCCATCCGCCACCACGAAGGACGCGAACCCACCGCCGACGGGCTGCTTCCACAGCAAATTCGGAGGCGACTTCGCCCAGTCCACGTTGATGGTCTGCTCGGTGTAGTGGCCATCGCGCAGCGGTCCGCGGAAGTCGGTCCAGTAGGGCGTTGCAGATTTTGCCTGCACACGAACTAGAGCTTTCGCCGCCGGTGCAATGTCCGTGACTGCGCGGGCCTTCTCCAGTCGCGCGTAGTCGGTGACTTGCCACGTCGGCACGGGAATGGGCCGGCCCTGCATCTCGAACTGCAGCCCGGTGAACTTGTGCAGCAGGAAGAGAATTGCCGCCGCGTAAGGCAGCGTGAAAAGGGCGATGCCCAGCGTGCCGAGCAGCTTGTGCCCGAGCGTGGCCGTCCCGCGCCACAGCAGCCACAAGCCAGCGGGGGGGAACGCGAGGGTCACGAGCCGGAGGCGACGCGTGTCGGTGGAATGCGCTGCGGGAGGAGGTTCAGGGTTCATTGCAACGCGCGCAAGATAGCTGCCTCGCTCCGCACGTCCACGCCGAACCATCGCGTGCATCGGTCTTTGGCCATGACTCCTGTGCAGTCATCAAATGGTCTCGACTGAAAACGCCGTTGTCTTCGCGGGGTGGGCCGGTATTCTCTGGCCATGCGTCGTGCGTCTGGACTGGCTGCCGTTTTACTTCTCCTCAGCACCGTCTTCGCCCACGCGGGCGGCGGCAAGGTGCTCAAGGTGCTGCCCCACTTCCTCGACAGCGAGGGCCGCCACTCCCTCTCGCCGAGCCTCTTCGAGCGCGATGCGTATCAGGCGCACTTGCGCAAAACGCCCTCAGAAGTCAGCGCGCTGCGGTTCGACGTGAACTGGTCTGCGGCAGGCAAGCCGACGAACCTCCGCCTCCGCGTCGAGGCGCGCGGCGGCAAGGCGGGGGCGCAACCCAAGGTTGTCGAGACCACCGTGAAGCCCGGCTGGACCGGCAGCGCGTGGTCGGCGTTGGCGTTGGACAAGGAAACTTACCAGCAGCTCGGCGGCGTGGCCGCGTGGCGCGTGACGCTCTGGGACGGCGAGCAGATGCTGGCCGAGCAGAAGTCGTTTCTGTGGTAGCGGGGCAGGGGAGTCAGGTCGGAATTTCCACTCTGGAGCATGAGCCAATCGCGCAACCCCATCATCGTCGCCCTGGACGTTCCACACCTCGAATCCGCTCTCGCCCTCGTGCAGCAGCTCGCGCCTGTCGTCGGCGCGTTCAAGGTGGGCAAGGAACTCTTCGTCGCCGCCGGTCCGGACATCGTGCGGCGCATTCGCGACACCGGTGCGTCCGTCTTTCTCGACCTCAAGTTCCACGACATTCCCAACACCGTAGCCAAGGCCGTGGAGGCGGCGGTGCGGCTCGATGTGCAGATGCTGACCATCCACACCAGCGGCGGGCTGGCGATGATGCAGGCGGCGCAGAAGTCGGCGGAAGAAGCCGCGCTGCGCACCGGTAAGATTCCGCCGCTTGTGCTCGGTGTGACCGTGTTGACGAGCTTCAACACGAACGACCTCGCCGAAGTCGGCGTGCCGCACGATGTCGGCAATCAAGTCGAGCGTCTCGCGAGCCTCGCGGCGAAGGCGGGCTTGGGCGGGCTGGTCTGCTCGCCGCTGGAGATCACGCGGCTCCGGCAAATCCTTCCCGCGCACGTCCAGTTCGTGACACCCGGCATCCGGCCCGCCGACAGCAAGGCGGATGATCAGAAGCGCACGCTCACGCCGAAGGAAGCGATGACCGCCGGAGCGAGTTGGCTGGTGATTGGGCGCCCCATCTGCACCGCCCCGAACCCGCGCGCGGCTGCGGCGGCGATCCTGGCTTCGCTTTGAGTTTGCGGAGCGCACTCGCCCGACTTGCGCCTTGCAGTTTGAAGTCCGCCCGGTAGCTTCGCGGCCGTGTCTAAACCGGTGAGAAAATCAAAGCCCGCTAAAGCCGTTTTGCTTGGCGTCGGACTCGACTCCGATGGGCACAAGCGCATCACGACCGGCGACAACTTCGCGCTCGTCGGCGGCTCCAAGGACACGCACGAGCAGATGACGGAGAAGGCCCTCAAGATTAACGAGAAGCTCAAGCAGAAGGGCAAGCAACTCGAAGAAGTCTCGCGCGAGGAGTTCGACGACATCGCGCACTCCGTCGGCCTGCACAAGCACAACCCGCAGGCGAACTGACCTCTCATGGGCGCGGACCAACATCCTTACCTCTTCCTGCTCGTCTTCTTCGTGATGGCGCTGGGTTTCGCGGTCGGGCCGCTGCTCCTGGCGATGCTGTGGGCGAAGATATTTTCCCCGGCCAAGCCCGGCGAGATGAAGAACGCGACCTACGAGTGCGGCCTCGAATCCAAGGGCGACGCATGGGTGGCCTTCAAGTCCGAGTATTACCTCTACGGCATCCTGTTCCTCCTCTTCGACGTGGAGACAATTTTTCTCCTGCCTTTCTGCGTGGCTTTCACGGGCCTGTCCGTGGGCGCGGTCTTGGCGATGCTCGTCTTCGTGCTCCTGCTGGTCGAGGGACTGGCGTGGGCGTGGGTGAAGGGAGTGCTGACATGGAAATGAGGAATGACGAATGGCGAATGCGGAATCTCCCTCCAGACGCTCTCGGCCTGAACTTCCTCATTCGACATTCGCAATTCGACATTCGCAATTGACCTCATGGACGACGGACTCCGCAACGAACTCAGCAAGCAAGGCGTCGTGGTTGTGACGCTCGAGGAGCTTTACAATTGGGGCCGCAAGAACTCCGTCTGGCCGCTCTCCTTCGGCCTCGCGTGCTGCGCCATCGAGATGATGGCCGCCAGCATGGCCCGCTACGACCTCGCCCGCTTCGGCGCGGAAGTCTTCCGCCCCTCGCCCCGGCAAGCGGACCTCATGATCGTGGCCGGCACCGTGACCAAGAAGATGGCCCCGCAAGTCGTGCGCCTCTACAACCAGATGCCGGAGCCCAAATACGTCATCGCCATGGGCGCGTGCGCCATCAGCGGCGGCCCCTTCAAGCAGGGCTACAACGTGCTCAAGGGCATCGACAGATACATCCCGGTCGATGTCCACATCCCCGGTTGCCCGCCCCGGCCTGAGGCGCTCATCCACGCCTTCATGATGCTCCAGCGCAAGATTGACGCCCAGAAGCTCACTGGCCCCAACCGCGCGCGTCACCTGAACGCCGACCTGCCCAGCGAGTTCCCCGTCCCGCTCTTCGGCGAGCACGACCTCGTGCCGCCGAGCAATCCGAACGTGTGGGAACCGGCCGTGGTGGTGCGCTGAAGGCTTGCAGCCGCCGAGTTCAGCAGGCGGATTATGCCGCTGTCGTCTCCAGCTCTGACTACTCCCGCGCGCGGCTCGCCTGCGCGACGGCAGGCTTCACAAACTCCACGAACGCCTCCGCCGTGTGCGGGTGCTTCGCGTCGAGCGTGGTGGCGTGGATGGGGCAGGGGAGGTTGAAGGGACCGGCGTTCGCGGCGAAGTGGACTTCGAGAATGCCCCGGTCACTCCCCGCCGGCACGGTCACGGCAGCGGCGCGCAGGCCGGTGACGTGCGGCGGCGCTCGCAGCTCCACGCGCACCGCATCGGCACGGAGCGATTTATCCCGACGGAGATGAAAGGGGATTTTGACGGACGCGCCCGGCGTGACGCGGACGGAGGCGTTGTCGAGTTCCAGCTCCAGTAAGCCCGCTTGCGTGATGGTGATGACCTGATCGTTCTGCTCGTTTTGGGTGTAGCTCACGATGTGATCCGAGCCGTCGTGATCATGCACGGTGCCCACCAGCATGATCTGCGAGCGGCTGGTGCGGCCGAGCTCCATGCCGGGCGGGAAGGTGACCTCGAACTCGAACTTGTCCTCGCCGGCAGAAATCGAGACAGGCGGCGCGAAGACACCTTGCAGGTGGCGGCCCTGGCGGTCGGCGAGTTGCGCGATGATGGGCCCGGTGAAGCCACCGCGTTCAATGCCGTAAGGGCGGCGATACGTGGAGCCGCGCGGCACGATGTTCATCAGGAAGTCGCTCGTGGTCTTGAAGGTCACCGGGTGCGCTACCGCCAGCAGGACGGAGCCGATCGCCGGTTCGCCGCGCTGCGGTGCGTAGCTCGCGGTGCGTGTGACCTTCTCTCCGTTGAGCGTGGCTGTGCCAGTGACGGTCAGGCGCCCGATGGCAATCTTCGCCGCGTGCTCGGCGGAGAAGCTCAGGTCCGTTGTCAGCCGTCCGGAAGTAATCTTCGTCCCGCTGAGCGTCACATTGGCGGGCAATCCCTCGACTGCGATCTCGATGTCGCCCTTGAACCCGCCGACCGCGAGGACGTTCACCTTGAGCTTGCCGGGTTGCTGTTTGCCGCCGCGCTTGGGTTTGCCGGGCGCCGCGACTTCGCCGTCGGCAGTTTCGCGGACGACGGTGAGGGTGTCGTTCGCTAGGGTCAGTTGAAAGTCCGGCACGCTGGCGGGCGGCGCGACGCGGAGGCGATACGCGAAATCCATCCCGCCGCGCGACGCGAAGCGCTCGCTCACATGCAACCGGTAATCGCCGTCCGCCGGGGCTTTGAAGCTCAGCGTGAGGTCCGCCAGTTCGCCCGGCGTGGCCTCGGCGCGGGCGAGGGATTTGTCGTCGAGGCCCGTGATTGCGAGGACAGGCGTGAGCGAACTGCCGAGGCGCGCGGCGGCGAGCGAGAGTTCAAGCGCGTCGCCTTTCTTCGCGGAGAAGGACCAGGTGTTTGTTGTGCCGGGAGCGAGGACGCGTCCGTTGATCGTGGCGGGGGCGGTGAACTCGCTGGCGGTTCCGGAGTGGATCCGCTCCGGTAGATCGTCGAGTTCAAGGAGGACTGTGGCAGTCGCCTTGCCGATGAACACGATTGGAACCGAAGCCGTGCTGCTGGCGCTGGCAGGCAGCTTCACCTCGACCTGCTTCGCGGGCAGGGCCTGGCCGGCGAGCTCGAGCTTCACGGTCTCGCCACGCTTGCCACCGAGCGGGAAGACGCGCGACACGACGGGTTGGTCCGTGATGGTGAGGCGATAGACGTAGTTCTGCAGACCGGCAGAGTTCACGTCGTCAATTCGCACGCGGTAGGTGCCATCGTGCGGAGCAGTGAAATGCAGCGTGGGGTCACTGCGCTGGCTCGCGATGGCTTCGTGCAGCGCGTGGCCAGCGTCGTCGAGCAACACGAGGCGGGCTTGCAGCGGCGAGCCGAAGGACTGCGCAGTCACGGCGAGCGTGAAGGCTTGCCCGGCCTTCGCGGGGAAGGCCCACACGTCCACGTCCTCGCGGGGGAAGATGCGGCCGTTGAGGGTCACCGGCGGCGTCACCGCCACGGGCAACGGCTCGCCATCGTATTCTGTCTCGATGATTTCAGGCAGCTCACCCACGAGAAATTTCATGGCGGGCGTCGCGCCCTGCGAGGTCCACGCGCGCCAGTGGCGGACGCCGGCCGAAGCATCCGCAGCGATACGCACGGACCCGGCGTGGTCGCGCGGGTAGTCTTCACTGCGCTGCGACGCGGGCTGGACGATGAGCGGCCCCTCGAACCAAACCGTGTTCGTCTCCTTCACACGAGAGGAGGCGGACAGGCCGGGCCCGAGCATTTCAAAACCCGCTTCGCCGTGGAAGTAGCAGCCGCCGACGCGGAACTGCACCGTCGTCCCGCGCTGACCGCCCGCGGGGAAAATGTAGCTGGCGAACGGCTCGACCGCCGCTGCGGTGAACGACATTTGCCCCAAGACGAGCGAGGCAAGTGCGAGCAGGTGGTTGAAGTGGCGAAGCGACATTGCAAGTCCCGACGCTGGGCGCGCGGGCGTCTTCAACGGGGGCACGGCGAGTCACGGTGATTTTCCACTCCCCCAGCTCATCAGCCTGTTCGTCGTCGCGAGGCCCTTTCCGACACGGGCTGGACTCTGGTTTGCCTGCCCTTTAACCTCCCTGCCCATGCGCTCTGAATCACTGTCCTTCCTCACGAAGTTGGTCAACACCCCCAGCCCCTCTGGCCACGAAGCGCGCGGGCAGCGCGTCTGGCTCGATTATGTGAAGGAGTTCGCCGACGAGACGTTTTCCGATGCTTACGGCAACTGTGTCGCCGTGCTCAACAAGGGCGGCGGGCCGCGCCTGATGCTCGCGGCTCATGCCGATGAGATTTCCCTCGTGGTGAACTTCATTGATGACCAAGGCTTCATCTGGGTGCGCAAGCTCGGCGGGGTGGATGCCGTCGTCGCCAAGGCGCAGCGCGTGGTCGTCCACTCGCGCAAGGGGCCGGTGAAGGGCGTCATCGGCAACGTCGCGCCGCATCTCATGAAGGCGGAGAAGGAACGCAAGCTGCCGGAGATCGCGGACCTGTTCATTGACATCGGCGCGGCGAACAAGACGGATGCGCAGTCGCTCGTGCGCGTGGGCGACCCGATCACGATGACGAATGAGTTCGAGCATCTGCGCGGGGACCTGGCGGTGGCGCGGGCGTTTGATAATCGCATCGGGACGTTCGCGGTGGCGGAGACGTTGCGGCTGTTGCGTCCGCAAAAGAAGAAGCTCAAGGCGGAGCTTTGCTTCGTCTCGAACATCATGGAGGAGGTCGGCCTGCTGGGCGCGCGGCAGATTGCTTACTCGCTCAAGCCAGACGTGGCGCTGGTCGTGGACGTGACGCACGCGACGGATTATCCGACGGTGAGCAAGCAGCTTCACGGCGACATCAAGCTCGGCGGTGGGCCGGCGGTGACGCATGGCGTGTGCAATCACCCGGGGGTCATCGAGCGGCTGGAGCAGGTCGCGGCGCAGCTCAAGATTCCCTTGCAGCACGAGGCGACGAGCGCGACGAGCGGCACGGACACGGACGCGATTTTCTGGACGCGCGGCGGCATCGCCAGCGGGCTGATCAGTTTGCCGAACCGCTACATGCACTCGCCGGTGGAGATGGTGAACCTGCGGGACTTGGAGCAAATCCCGGAGCTGATGGCGGGCTTCGCGCTGTCGCTGAAACAGGGCGAGGCGTTCAAGGTGCAGATCTGAGCGGTGGGGAGACGTTGAACAAAGCATTTAACCACCGAGGCACAGAGGACACAGAGAGAGGATTTTACCGGCTTTACTCTGTGTCCTCTGTGTCTGTGGTTAAATCAGCGTTTCCCTAGCGCCACAACGGGCCCCGGCGCCCTGTTTTGAGCCGATTTTGCTAATTCTCGTGGAGAACCCCCCTTACTTTCCGCAAATCAAGGCGTGTTTTCGCCAAAGGAAGCCATTTTATCGGCAGGCGAAGGCATCTTTTCCTGAAAACAAGGCATCTTTCGGTCAGAGGAAGCCATCTTTCCCCCAAACAGAGGCATCTTTCGGACAGAGGATGGCATCTTTGCGCCCGGGGATGGCAACTTCTGGCCGTAGGAAGGCGCTTGGAGGGTAAAAACCATCATCGGCAGGACGGCTGCGGCAAGTTCGCCCTCGCACCCACGCCCTGCGGCTGCTACCACTCACCCAGAACAGCACCACTATCCACCCCCTACCTATGAGTGATGACTACTTAGAGGACAGCTTGAGCGAGCGCCAGGCCACTACCGGCTTTCTCCATTTAGGAGCCAGTCTCGCAGCCATTTCACAGCGGAATCGAGGCATCGAGCAGCAGCGGGAGCAAACTGCGGAGCTGCAGCGCCAGACCCAAGCCCTCTCTGAGCAGACCCGCGTCGAGCGAGATCGCACCAAGATCGAGCAACAGCGCCTCAACATTGAGCAGCAGCGCCTCAAGGCGGAAGACTCCGCGCGCCGGCAGGTCCACTTGCAGGCCGAGCAGATCAAGCAACTCCGCTCCCTCATGGCCGACACCATGGATTCCCTCGACCGCCTCAAGAAGCTCCGCCCAGCTCCCTGAC
>CAMBZO010000108.1 GCA_945872195.1 Akkermansia muciniphila
GCGAAGCAAGCTGGGCAGCCGGCTCCGGTCACCGCGCCCATCCCCGACAAATACGTCGCCTTCACTTGCGACTGCAACGGGGTTTACGTCTATCTCGACCCCTACGAAGGCGGGAAGGCCGCCATCACCGAGGCGTGCCGCAACCTCGCTTGCTCTGGGGCCGCCCCGCTCGGCGCGACGGACAACCTCAACTTCGGCAACCCGCATTACCCGGAGATTTTCTGGCAGCTCAAGGAATCCGTGCGCGGCCTCGCGGAAGGCTGCCGCGCCTTCAACGCCCCCGTCACCGGCGGCAACGTCTCGCTCTACAACCAGCGCGGCGCGCTCGGCGCGATTGACCCCACGCCCACCGTCGCCGTCGTCGGCCTCATCGAGAAGCCGGAGCACATCACGACCTCGTGGTTCAAGGACGCGGGCGACGCCATCATCCTGCTCGGCGCGCCTGTGGACACGGCGGACCCGCTGCAAGGCCTCGGCGGTAGCGCGTGTCTCCAGACGTTGCACGGCAAGAAGACCGGTCTCCCGCCGCGCGTGGACTTGGAGGCGGCGCAGACGCTGCACGCGACCTTGCTCGGTTTGATTTACACCGGCTCGGTGAAGAGCGCGCACGATTGCAGTGAAGGCGGTTTGGCCGTGTGCGTTGCGGAGAGCTGCATCACCCAGCAGATCGCGCGCGAAACGCCCCGGCTCATCGGCGCGACGGTGGATTTGTCCGCCTTCACGGACACTCGCCTCGACGCGTTGCTTTTCGGCGAGACGCAAAGCCGCGTGATTATCACCTGCAAGCCTCTCGACGCGACCAAGGTCATCGAGCGCGCGAAGCTCATGGGCGTCCCCGCTGCGCGCGTCGGCACCGTGGGCGGCGAAGTGCTGTCCGTGAAGACGGCGGGTGGCGAGTTCACCGCACCCGTCAGCGAACTGCATGACGCGTGGTGGAACGCCATCGCCCGCGCGATGGCGTGAGCGGAACGCCGCCTTCCAAGCCGGCGCTCCGGACCAAAAGACTTTGCGTAGCCCGCCTGGTTGCTATCGTCCGTCCATCCGCATGAAGACATCACTTCGCCTCGCCGCGCTTTTCGCGCTCACCTTCACCGCACTTGCCGACGGCCCGGCTGACAACAAGTTCGACGCAGTCCGCCGCGTGCCGCCGGAGGGAATTCAAATCGCCCCCGCCACCCGGACGGAACTTCAGGCCGGAGCTGACGCGCTCGCGAAGGAGATTGATTCGCTCCGCTCCGCGCTCAAGGGAAAGCCCGCGCTGCTCGACCTGCTGCCTGACGTGCAGATTTACCACAAGGCGGTGGACTGGGCGCTGCGGCACGACGAGTTCTACACGACGAACGAAGTCGCCACCGCGCGCGACCTGCTCAAGCGCGGCGGCGAACGCGCACAGTCGCTCCGCGAGGGCAAGGCCCCGTGGCTCGCGCAGACCGGCCTCGTGGTGCGTGCGTATCAGTCGAAGATTGACGGCTCGATCCAACCCTACGGCCTCGTCGTTCCGCCGAACTTCGCGCCCGGCGGCGCGCCGCTGCGCTTGGACTTCTGGGCGCATGGCCGCGGCGAGAAGCTCACGGAGATGTCCTTCGTGGACGGGCGGCAAAAGTCCCCCGGCCAGTTCGTCCCGCCCGGCGCGCTCGTGCTGCATCTTTACGGCCGCTACTGCAACGCGAACAAGCTCGCCGGCGAGGTGGACCTGTTCGAGGCGCTGGCGCACTTGAAGAAGTATTACCCGGTGGACGACCGCCGGTTGGTGGTGCGCGGCTTTTCGATGGGTGGCGCGGCAGCGTGGCAGTTCGCGGCGCATTATCCCGGCATGTGGGCGGCGGCGGCTCCCGGCGCTGGCTTCAGCGAGACGCCGGACTTCCTGAAAGTTTTCCAGAAGGAGGACCTCAAGCCCACGTGGTTCGAGCGCAAGCTCTGGCACATGTATGACTGCACGGACTACGCGGCGAACTTCTTCAACCTCCCCACCGTGGCCTACAGTGGCGAGGCGGATTCGCAAAAGCAGGCCGCCGACATCATGGCCAAGGCCATCGCCGCCGAAGGTATGCAACTCACGCACATCATCGGGCCGGACAAGACGGGGCACAGTTACCACAAGGATTCGCTGGTCGAAATCAACCGCCGCGTGGACGCCATCGTCGCGCTGGGCAAGAACCCCGTGCCCGAGCAGGTGCGCTTCACGACGTGGACGTTGCGCTACAACCAATCGCACTGGGTCACCGTGGACGGTCTGGAGCAGCATTGGGAACGCGCCCGGGTGGACGCAGACATTGACGGTGAGAACGACTCCATCAAGGTGACGACCAAGAATGTTTCCGCGCTGACGCTGGCGATGCCCTCGGGCGGCTATCCATTCCCGCTGAACAAACAGACCAAGGTTGTCCTCGACGGCACGAAGTTCGACGCGCCGCTGGCCGAGACGGATCGCTCGTGGAAAGTAAGTTTCTGGAAGGCTGGAAAACTCTGGAACATGACGGTGTCCGCGCAGGACGGGGTGGTTAAAAAGGCGGTCAAGGCTGACGTGGGCCCGCGCAAGGTCCACGGCCTGCAAGGCCCGATTGACGACGCGTTCCTCGATAGCTTCCTCATGGTCCGTCCCACCGGCCAACCGCTCAACGAGCGCGTCGGCAAGTGGGCCACGAACGAGATGGCGCACGCCATCGAGCATTGGCGGCGGCAGTTCCGCGGGGACGCGCGTGTGAAGGACGACAGCGCCATCACGGACGCCGACATCGCCGCGCACAACCTCGTGCTGTGGGGCGACGCGGAGAGCAACAAGCTTTTGGCCCGCGTGCTCGCGAGCCTGCCGTTGTTGCGCTGGGACAAGGAAAGCGTGCGCTTGGGCGGCCAGACCTTCTCCGCCGCTGGGCACGTGCCCGTCCTGATTTACCCCAACCCGCTCAACCCGAAGAAATACATCGTGATCAACAGCGGGTTCACCTTCCGGGAATACGACTACCTCAACAACGCGCGCCAGGTGCCCAAGCTGCCGGACTACGCGGTGATTGATCTGAGCGTCCCGGTCAATTCGCGCTTCCCCGGCGGCATCGCCACGGCGGGCTTCTTCGGCGAGCGCTGGGAACCCTTCCCCGGCGGCACAAAGTAAGCTGAAACCCGTGGCGCTGCAGCGCGGACTTCCTTGCATGCTCGCTCCACTTCAGGGCACTCCGCGCAACTTTGCGTCGACTGCGTTGTAACGGCGGGCTCCAATTCCAAGGGCAACCGTTCTCGCCGGGTCGAATGGCCAGCAGAATAAACCCTTCCGCCGTCCGTCGCCCGCTGCTACAAAACCCGCCACATGGCCTCTGAACTCACCCTTGGTTTCCTCGGCGCGGGCAAGATGGCGACCGCCCTGGCACGCGGCTTCATCGCCGCCAAGCTCACCAGCGCCCGCAGCATCATCGCCAGCGACGTGATGGAGGCGGCGCGCACGGCCTTCGTCGCCGAGACGGGCATCAAGCCCATGCCCAGCAGCCTCGCCGTCTGCAAGGCCGCGCACATTCTCATCCTCGCAGTAAAGCCCGACCAGGTGGCCGGCGTGCTCGCGGAAATCCGCGACCACATCACGCCCAAGCACCTGCTCATCTCCATCGCTGCCGGGGTGCCGCTGGCCAAGCTCGAGGCCGGCCTCCTCCCCGGCGCGCGCGTCATCCGCGTGATGCCGAACACGCCGGCGCTCGTCGGCGCGTCCGCCAGCGCCTTCGCCACTGGCACGCACGCCACGCCCACAGATGCGGCGCTCGCGCAGAAACTCTTCGCCGCCGTCGGCGTGGCGTTGCAAGTCAAGGAATCGCTCCTCGACGCGGTGACTGGATTGAGCGGCAGCGGCCCGGCTTACGCGTATCAAATCATCGAAGCACTCAGTGACGGCGGCGTGGCGGCGGGCCTCCCGCGCGACGTGGCGACCAAGCTCGCTGCGCAGACGCTGCTCGGCGCGGCGAAGATGGTCCTCGAAACCGGCCAGCACCCCGGTGCTCTCAAGGACATGGTCACCAGCCCCGGCGGCACGACCATCGAGGGCCTGCACGAGTTGGAGAGAGCCGGCGTGCGCGGCGCGTTGATGAACGCCGTCCGAGCTGCGGCAGCGAAGTCCAGGCAGCTCGGCCAAGGCTGAAGGCCGTTTTTCTCCTTCAACCAGCCCTCGCCAATCGGCAACCTTCCCGCATGAACTTCCCGCCTCCCTCCGAAAAGCAGGGGCAGATCATCTGGTTCTCTTTCACCACCTTGGCCGTGGCTGTGGTGCTGGGTGCCATGGGCGCGACGTTCTGGGCACTGGGCTTCCTCCTCAACAAGCTCGCATCAGTGGTCCTCCCGCTGGCCATCGCGGGCATCGTCGCGTGCCTGCTGGACCCGGTTGTGGATTTCTTTCAGCGACGCCTTCTAATCCCGCGCATCCGCGCCATCCTCATGGTCTTCTTCATCGGCGTGGCCATTGTCGTGCTGATGCTCGGCACCATCCTGCCGCAGCTCGTGGTGCAGGCGGACGAGCTAGTGCGGAATGCGCCGAGCTATGCCGAGAAGTTCCGCACGCAGTTCAGCGAATGGCTCGCCACATCCCCGCTCGGCCAGAAGGCGAAGGAAGCTTGGGATAAGGAGATTGGCGAGAAAGTCCAGCAGGCACTCAAGGACGTAGTCCCACTGGTTTCGGATTGGCTCATAAGCCACCTCGGCAGCGTGACCTCGTGGCTGGGCTACGCCGTCGGCCTCGCGCTCGTGCCGGTCTATCTCTTCTACTTCCTGCTGGAAAAAACTGGCATTCAGTCCAGTTGGACGAACTTCCTTCCGGTCCGCGAATCCAAGGCCAAGGATGAACTCGTCTTCGTCCTGTCCTCCATCAACGACTGCATCATCGTCTTCTTCCGCGGGCAAATCCTCGTCTCCATTTGTTCCGGCACGCTGCTGGGCATCGGCCTGTCCATCGCCGGGCTGAACTACGCGGTCCTGCTGGGCGCGCTCGCGGCGGTGGTCTGCATCCTCCCCTACCTGGGAGCCATCATCATCTTCGCGCTCGCGTCGATCCTGGCGGGCGTGCATTTCTCGGCAGACCCGAACATTTTCTGGAAGGTCATTGGCATCTTCGTCTTCGTGCAGGCGGCGGAAGGTTTGGTCTACTCCCCGCGCATCCTCGGCAACCGCGTGGGCCTGCACCCGCTGACCATCATCATCTCCGTGATGATCGGGGCCAAGCTGCTCGGCGGCATCCTCGGTGGCCTGCTGGCAATCCCCCTCACCGCCGCCGGGCGCACACTCATGTTCCGCTACGTCTGGAAACAGCCGGCGGCAGAACAACCACGGATGGACCCGGAAAAAAACGGATAGCTGCGGAGCCAGCCGTGTTTCCGCCGCACTCCCGTCACTGGGTTTATCCCGAACTCCGAAGTTGAGCCGCGAAAGAACACAAAGGAACCGAGTTGGAGATGATTGGGGTCGGGATCGTTTCTAACCGGAGAGTCTTTCTGCCAGCAGCTTTGCTTTGCGCCCTTTGCCCCCTTTCGCGGCTCAACTTCGGAGTTCGGTTTAATACCTTCCGTCGCGGCTTTCGAAGTGCGTCGGCTTGCCGAGGTCCGGGCCTCCGCTCATCACCCAATCGGCCACCCAACCCAGCAGTTCCCCGGCGGAAACGCGGGGCGCGCCGAGGCGCTCGAAGCATTGGGCGGAGTTGCTGAGCAGAGCCGCGTTGCCTTCCGTGCCCGTGAAATCCACCGGCCGGTTCATGCGGTGGGCCAATTTCTCCGCCACGGCACGCACTCCGAGCAATTCGGGACCGGTGAGATTCAGCGCGAGCGGCGGCGTCGCGGCGAGCGCGAGGGACTGCAGCGTCAACGCGTTGGCGTCGCCCTGCCAGAGACAATTGAACCAGCCCATGCCCAAGTCCACGGGTTGGCCGGTCCAGACTTTCCGCGCGATGTCCACAAGCACGCCGTAGCGCAGCTCGCACGCGTAGTTGAGGCGGACGATGACGGTAGGGATGCCCAGCGTGCGGCTGAAGTGCTCGAACATCCGCTCGCGCCCGAGGCAGCTCATGGCGTATTCGCCCACGGGCTGCGGCGAATCTGTCTCGACCGAGCCGCCGCCGCTGACCGGCGCGAGGCCGTAGATGTTGCCGGTGGAGAAGGCAGCGATGCGGCTGCGGCGGAACTTCCGGCACACGACGGACGGGAGCCACGTGTTCATCGCCCACGTGAGAGATTCTTTGCCGGTCGCGCCAAACTTCATGCCTGCGCAGTAAACGACGTTCTCCACATCCGGCAGTTGCGCGACGGCTGCATCGTCCATCAAGTCGCAGCGAATCGTCTCGATGCCGTGCGCGTTGAGCTGGGGGATCTGGCTGGCGTCCGAGAAGCGCGATGCGCCGATCACGCGGCGGCGCATGCCGGCGGCGTCCGAGGCGCGCTTTGCCATGCGAGCGAGCGTGGGACCCATCTTCCCGGCGACGCCCAGAAACAGGATGTCGCCGGGCAGCGCGCGAAAGGCATCGATGACGCCGGGTGTTGGCTCACTGAGCCGGTCTTCCAGTTCGGTGACGTTGGCGGGGGAAGTCATGCAGCCCTACTTGAGCAGCTTGCCAACAAGCGTGGCGAGTTTGCCGCCCAAGCTGCGGTCAATCACGGTGTGCTGGCCGACGACGGTGGCACAGCGGAAGCAGAGGAGATCAACGGCCTTGGATCCGGCCAGGGCTGAGGCGCGTTCGCGCACGGGCTGGGAGGAGCCGCACTTGGGACAGTAGAGCTCCGATGCCTTGAACTCGTTGAACTGCCGGCCCACGGTCAAAGCGTGCCGAGGACGCGGAGGATGTCGCTGAGAACTTCCACGGGCGTCTGGGTCGAGTTGATGTTGCGGACGACGTCGGGCCCGTAGAAGTCGAGCACGGGCTTGGTCTCGGTGTCGTAGATTTCGAGGCGGTTGCGGATCACGTCGAGATTCGCGTCGTCGAGACGGTTGTCCCGCAGGGCGCGGCGCTGGAGGCGCTCGATCATTTTGTTACGGTCGGGACAAGTGAGGTGGAGCAGGGCTCGGACGTCGAGCGTGCCTTGGAGCATCTGGGCTTGGGCGGCGTTGCGCGGGATGCCGTCGAGCACCACGGTGTCGCGCTCAGGGTTGAAGCGGCCGAGCATGGTGTTGGCCTGAATGTTGTTTCGCCAAAGGTCCACGGTGGCCTCGTCGGGGACGAGTTCGCCGCGGCTGGAATAGTCGAGGAAGGTGTGGCCCAGGCGGCTGTCGGCGTTGAGATTGCGGAAGACGTCGCCGCACGCGCAATGGTAGTAGCCGGGGATGGTGCCGAGGATCTTGCCCTGCGTGCCCTTGCCGGAACCCGGTGCGCCGAAAAGTAGGATGGTGCGGAGTTTCATGGTTCAGCCTTCCCGCGGACGCAGGTGGATTTCTTGGATACCTGCGATTTGGATCGTCTCATCGAGGGTTCCGCCGCTCTCCTGCGGGCAGTTCACCACCACGTCGGTCTGACTAATACTGACAATGCGCTTGCTCCAGAACTCACCGCCGGTGGCGGTGACCCAGACGACCCACATCTCCTTCTCGGCGGGGCCAAGGACGGCTTTGAAGAAGCCGGCGAACTTGGTCTCGATGAAGCGCTTGTTGATATTCGTCTCTCCACGGCGATAAACGACAGCTTCCATCGCGGGGGCCGCCGCCGGTGCGGGGGCTTTCACGGGGGAGGCGACAGCGACCGGAGCGGCGACCGGAGCGGGAGCGTGGCCGGCGTCATCCGCCTTTTTGCCGAAGGCGAGGCCGGGCTTCTTCTTGCCGGGGAAGGCGGGTTTCTCCTCCGGCTTCTGAGCGGTGGCCGCCGCCGCTATCGCCGCCGCCTGCGCGACGGAATTTAGCTTGGTCTCTTCCAATCTCTTCACCGCTGGCATGCACAGGAAGGCGATGGGGGCAAAGAAGCCGAAGATGGGAATGGCGGACAAGCCCATCACCAACTGCTTGGGGCGGCGGCGGTAAGCGGCGACCTCGAACCCTGCATAGATGATGCCAGCATAGACCACGAGCA
>CAMBZO010000109.1 GCA_945872195.1 Akkermansia muciniphila
CGGGCATCGTCGGCACCGACTTCCAGGTGATCTCTGACAGCTCCAGGCAAACCTTCGTCACCGTCGCGACCGGCAAGGTCACGGTCACCGGCACCAAAAGCGGCGGGCAGGTCGAAGTCGGCGCAGGCCAGACCGTGAACTGTCCGAACGGCGGCTCAACCACGCCACCGCGCAAGGCCGATGCCGCCGACCTCAAGGCCATCAACAGCTTCAAGACGGCTGTCGGCGACGCCACCAACCAGCGCAACAAGCAAATCGAGTCAGCGCTGTAGTCGCCGTATGGCTGGATTCGCAGCCTATGGATGGCGGCTGCAAGTAACTGGGTTACTGCCACGGTTGACCTTCGCCGCCGCCGCTCCCATCTTCCCTTCTCACACATGAAGTTCCGCTGGTCCATAGCCCCTTCGCAACCCGCGCTCGCTGCCGCACTCGCACAACAATCCGGCATCTCCCCGCTGCTCGCGCAATGCCTCCTCAACCGCGGGCACAGCGAACCAGAGGCCGTCGCGCTTTTTCTCGAACCGCGTCTGCGCAGTCTCGCCGATCCCTTCGCGCTGCCGAACATGGCCGCCGCAGTGGACCACCTCTTCGCCGCCCGCGAGCGAGCCGAACCGCTGGTCATCTTCGGCGACTACGACGTGGACGGTGTCACCTCCACCACGCTGCTCCTCGAAGTCCTCCGCGAGCTCGGCTGGGCGGCGGATTTCTACCTGCCGCACCGCATGGACGAGGGCTATGGCCTCAGCCAGGACGGCGTGGAGAACTGCCTTTCAAAATTTCCCGGCACGAAGCTGCTCCTCGCCGTGGACTGCGGCTCAACGGCGGTAGAGACCATCGGTTGGCTGAAGCAGCGCGGCGTGGACGTGCTGGTCCTCGATCACCATCAAGTCTCTGACCCCGCGCCGCCTGCGCTGGCATTGGTGAATCCGCAGCTAGCCAAGCAAGCGGTCAGCGGTCAGCGGTCAGCGGTCAGCGATTTCACGGAGCTGTGTTCTGCCGGCCTCGCCTTCAAGCTCGCCCACGCGCTCGTGAAACGCGGACGCGCGCTTCAACTGGCTGAGTTCGCTGCGTTCGACGTCCGCCCGCTGCTCGATCTCGTCGCGCTCGGAACCATCGCCGACCTCGTGCCGCTCATCGGTGAGAACCGCATCCTTGTCACCGCTGGACTGGAGCGACTTAACAGCACACGACGCCCCGGCCTGCTCGCGCTCAAAGCAGCGGCGGGCATCGAAGGCACCATCGGCACCTACGAAGTCGGTTTCCAGTTCGGCCCGCGCCTCAACGCCGCGGGACGTTTAGAGAACGCCTCCGAGGCGCTGCAACTCCTGCGCGCTCCCGACCTCGCCGCCGCCGAGCCAATCGCCCGAGCCCTCGACCACCGCAACCGCGAGCGCCAGGCCATCGAACGCACCATCACCGACGAAGTCACCGGGGCCATCCGCGCGCGCTTCGACCCCGCGCGTGACTTCGTCATCGTCGAGGGCCAGTTGCTCTGGCACATCGGCGTCGTGGGGATTGTCGCCTCGCGCGTGTTGCGCGAGTTTTTCCGGCCCACCTTCATCCTCGGTGGCGACGCCGAGCAATGGCGCGGGTCGGGCCGCAGCATCGAGGGTTTCGACCTCGCCGCCGCGCTGCGCGAGTGCGACGACCTGCTCGTCCGCCACGGCGGCCACGCGATGGCGGCGGGCATCACCATTGACCCGGCGAACGTCGGCGTGTTCCGCGACCGCCTCAACGCCATCGCCCGCCGGACGCTGCGCCCGGAGCAACTTCAACCCGTGCTCAAGCTCGACGCCGAGGTGATGCTCCGCGAACTGACCGTGGAGCGGTTGGGCGAACTGGACCGTCTCGCGCCGACTGGCATGGGCAACCCCGCGCTTCAGTTCTGCGCCATCGGCCTCCGTCTCCACCGCCCGCCGCTGCGCATGGGAAAAGAGCAGCAGCACCTGAAACTCCACGTCACCGACGGCAACGACATCCGCGAAGCCGTCTGGTGGAACGTGCCGAAGAGCTACGCCGTGCCCACGACGTTCGACCTCGCCTTCACGCCGCAGGTCAACGAGTTCAAGGGCAATCGCACGGTGCAGTTGAAGGTGGCAGACCTGCGAGAGGCGTGAGGTTCCAAGCCCGTCTCCCTCCTGCTCCTCTCGAAAGCCACTCCGCTTGACTTGCCTCCGCTCCTGCCAAAAGCTCCCGCCCCGATGCAGCAGAAGCCAGACAACATCCTCAAGCACGTCGCCATCGTCGCCATCATCGCCGTGGTCGGCTACTTCAGCCTCTACGCGCTGGACAACCACCTGCGCGCGCGCAAAGGCCCGTGGGAAGTGACCTTCGCGGTGGAAACCAATGGCACGCCCTACCTCCTTGTGAACCAGCCCGCGCTCGGCGTGCGCGATGTGAAAGTGCGCTTCACGGGCGAGCAAAGCCCGTTGGCCAACGCGCCCGTGACCGTCCGGTTCGCCGGGCCGAACACGAAGCCCGCCTTTGGCGAGTTGCGCTTTCAGGACGCGACCTACCTGCCGGGCACCGTGACGCTGCTGGCCTTCAACCACGAGGTGGAACTCATCCAGCGCGGCCTGGCGCTGGATCGGCAGGAGCACGCTTGGCGGCCGGGCATGACGATGGAACTCTCGCCCACCAATCAAGCGCCGCCGCTCCGTGTCAAAGCACGCAAGCGGAATTATTGAACGCGGACTTTCTCCTTCACTCCGGTTCCTCCGCCGGTATGCTTTGAGCCCTATGTCAAAGACGTTCAAGATCGCCGCGCTCGCGGGTGACGGCATCGGTCCCGAAGTGATGCACGAGGCCATCAAGGTCCTGCGCGCGGTGGAGAAGAAGTTTTCCCTGAGTTTCCAAATCACTGAGGCCCCCGTGGGCTGGGCGGGCATTGACGCCGCCGGCAAGGCGCTGCCCGACGCGACGCTCGCGTTGTGCAAGGAGAGCGATGCCATCCTCTTCGGCTCCGTAGGCCTGCCGGACCGCGACCCGACGATTCCGAAGGAGGAGCGACCCGAGCGCGCCGCCCTGCTGCGCATCCGCAAGGAGTTTGGCCTGTTCGCTAACCTGCGTCCGGTGAAGCTCCCCAAGGCGCTGGCGCACGCGTGCCCGTTGCGCCCGGAGCGGCAGGGCGACGGCATAGACATCCTCGTGGTGCGCGAACTGACGGGCGGGATCTATTTCGGCCAACCGAAAAAGACGGAGAATTACTCCATCGATGAAACGCAGGCGGACGAAGGTGCAACGATCTTCATCAAGCGCGCGCAGCGGGCGATTGACACGATGGTGTATACCACGCCGGAGATTGAGCGCATCGCGCACGTCGCCTTCAAGGCCGCGGCGCTCCGGCGCAACAAGGTCACGAGTATCGACAAGGCGAACGTGCTGGAGAACGGCGTGCTCTGGCGCGAGGTGGTAACGAAGGTTGCCCGGCAGTATCCACACGTGGCGCTGGAACACATGTTCGTGGATAACGCCGCGATGCAACTGATGCTCCGGCCGACGCAGTTCGACGTGATGCTCTGCGAGAACATGTTTGGTGACATCCTCAGCGATGAGGCGGCAGCGCTGGCGGGTTCGCTCGGCATGCTGCCCAGCGCCAGCCTCGGCCTGACGAGCGGCGTGCACACCTTTGGTTTCTTCGAGCCAGCCGGCGGCACCGCCCCGGACATCGCGGGCAAGAATCTCGCGAACCCCATCGCGCAAATCCTCTCCACCGCGCTGATGCTCCGCTACAGCTTCGATCTCGAAGCCACGGCCGACGCCATCGAGGCTGCCGTCGGCAAAGCCATCGCGCAGGGCCTGCGCACCGGCGATATCTTCACGCCCGCCGAGACGAACGCCAAACAGGTGGGCACTCGAGAGATGGGCGATGCGATTGCCGCCGCGCTGTAGCCGCCGAGGTCAGGAGGCGGATCGTGCGATGACATGAGCGACCTCCCGACCAACACAACGCCCGCGGAACTTCTCGCCACTGCGACCGCCCAACAAGCCGCGGGTGACTCTGCCGCCGCGCTCACGACCTACGCGCGGGTGCTGCCACTGCTCACGCGCACTGAACGCCCGCACGACCGTGCGCGCGTGCTCTTCCAGATGGCGCAACTCGCCCGCTTCGAGGGGCAGGTCACACAGGCCTTTACCTGCTACGATGAGCTGCTCCCGTTGGCCAAGGAACTCGGCGACGCACGCGCCCACGGGCTTGGTGTCGCCATGCGCGGGCAGCTGGTTTTCATGGAAGGCGACAAGCCCGGCGGGCTTCAGGCGATGATCCGCGGCTTGGAAGAACTGCGGCGCTGCGGCGCTGGCGAGGCGGAACACCTCACCTGCCACACGCGTTTCTTCAGCCGCCGGCTCCCACGCGCAGAGTTCGAGCACTGCGTCCACACGGCGACGGGGGACGAGGCGCTGCGAGAGGTTTTACTCAAGGCAGAAGGCTGCTGAGAGCTTGCACAAGCGGCCCGGACAAGCGCGCCCGGCTAAATCCCTAAGTTCGACAGCGTCGTGCAGATGCGGTTGACGATGGCCACCAGGCTCGGATGCGTCTTCTCGAAGCCGTCCACGGAGGCCGCGAGGCCGTCGAGCGAATGCTTCACGAGCGCCGGATTCGGCTCGTCGCGCGTGGCCTCATGCGCGGAGACCTGCGTGAAGCCGGCGATGCTCTGCGCCTCCTCGCTGTGCGTCTGCGCCAGCTCGGCGACCTCGGATTTGAGCGTGCCCAGCAGCCTGAGCAGCTCGGCCTTGGAGTCGTCCTTCACACCGGACTGCCCGATGCGGGCCTCAATCTTGGAGAGAGTGTCTTGAATCATGGCGCGCTGTTTTGTTGTGGCGATACACTAGCCCGTGGGGCTGGAAAACAAAGTCATGAGTTGGCGGCTTCGCAAGAGGAGTTGTGGTCGAGGTAGGGCGCAAGGCTGAGGCGGTGAGGGAAACGCTGATTTAACCACAGAGACACAGAGTTCACTGAGTAAGCCGGTGAAATTCCTCTCTGTATCCTCTGTGCCTCGGTGCTTAAATGCTTTGTTCAGCGTCTCCTTAGACAATTTCACCGTTGAAACCTCGCCTCCTGTCTTCAGCGTCTGCAATGTCATCGCATGAAACTCGCCTTGCTCCTGCTCGCTATCACCGCGCAACTCGCCTTCGCCGCGCCGCGCACGCCCAACATCATCTTCATCATGGCCGATGACCTCGGCTACACGGACGTCGCGTGCTTCGGCAGTAAGTATTACGAGACGCCGAACCTCGACCGGCTCGCGGCGCAGGGCATGAAGCTCCTGAGCCATCACCATTGCCAGAACTGCACGCCCACGCGCGCGGCGCTCATGAGCGGCCAATACGGCGCGCGCACCGGGGTCTATACCGTCGGCGGCATTGACCGCTTCGACTGGAGCAAACGCCCGCTGCGCCCCGTGCCCAACGTCACCGAACTCCCGCTCGACCGCGACATCATCGCCAAGCAGCTCAAGGCCGGTGGCTACACGACCGGCATGTTCGGCAAGTGGCACATCGGCCAGCAGGGCGATTATCAGCCCGGCAAGCGCGGCTTCGACGAGGCCATCGTCAGCATGGGTTCGCACTTCGACTTCGCGACCAACCCGAAGACGGATTATCCCAAGGGCACCTACCTCGCCGACTTTCTCACGGACAAGGCGGTGGACTTCATCACGCGGCACAAGGACAAGCCCTTCTTCCTCTACCTCCCGCACTTCGGGGTCCACTCGCCGTTTCAGGCAAAGGCCGACCTCATCGCGAAGTTCAAAACCAAGCCCGGCGTCGGCGGCCACAACAGCCCGACCTACGCCGCAATGATTGCCAGCGTGGACGAGAGCGTCGGCCGCGTGATGAAAACTCTCGATGATCTCAAGCTCGCCGAGAACACCGTGCTCATCTTCACCAGCGACAACGGCGGCGTGGGCGGCTACAGCGGTCCCAACGGCCTCCTCCGCGATCCCAGCATGGAAGGCAAAGGCAAGAAGGCCAAGGGCGCTGACGAGGACGGCGGTGGCATCACCGACAACGCTCCGTTGCGCAGCGGTAAGGGCAGCCTCTACGAAGGCGGCACGCGCGAGCCCTTCATCGTGCGCTGGCCCGGCGTGACCAAGCCCGGCTCAACTTGCGAAGTGCCGACCATCCACGTGGACATTTTCCCGACCTTTCTCGAACTCGCCGGCGCGCCGAAACCCCGGCAAGTGCTCGACGGCGAGAGCCTTGTCCCACTGCTTCGCAACGCCTCGGCGAAGCTGAAGCGCGACGCCATCTACCAGCACTTCCCCGGCTACCTCGGCTCCGGCCCGGGCCTCTGGCGCACGACGCCCGTGAGCCTCATCCAAGTCGGCGACTGGAAGCTCATGGAGTATCTCGAAGACGGCCGCCTCGAACTCTACAACCTGCGCAGCGACATCGGCGAATCCAAGAACCTCGCGAAGGAAATGCCGGACAAGGCCAAGGAACTCCACACCCGCCTCGTCGCCTGGCGCGCGGAAGTGAAAGCTCCCATGCCCACGCCCAACAAACCCGGTGAAGCCCCGCCCGCCGCACCGAAAGAGAAGAAGGGCAAGAAAAAGGTCTAGTTGCTCCCCCCTCGCCCCTCAGTTTCTTCTCCCTCTCCTCCTCGGTCGAGGAGAGGGCTGGGGGTGAGGAGTCGAGAAACTGGCTCGAACCTGGACGAATGGGTGTGCCCCTCTTTTCTCCCTCTCCCTCATCGGGGGAGAGGGCCGGGGTGAGAGGGCAAGCCTTCCAGCAGTTGTAAACGCCGCTTGAAAAGTGAGACACCTTCCGGGCGAAGGGAACGGTTTCAGAGTTGCTGGCGACAGCGTTCAGAGAAATTCCTCGTTGTCATGCGGCCTGCCCGACGAGTTCGGGAGGACGCATCGGTTGATGCGCCCGGACCTGGGCCGTCCGCCCCAGCCGCCAGACGAAGCGCGAGAGTTCGCGGTGGATTTCCCGACAGAATTCCATCGGCCTTGCGCCGAGCGCCCGCAGGCAGCGACCGTGGGTGAGCCAGAGCATCGCCGCCGCCGCGAGGCCGAAGAGGCGGAATTGCAGCTCCCACAGCGTGCCGCCGAGGCCCCAGTTCGACACGCCAGCCGACGCCAGCCGGTCGCGATGGAACGCCACATGGCCCGCCTCATCGCGCAAGATGAGCGAGCACATGTCGCGCAGCGGCTGGTCTGTGCAGTGCCGGCGGATGAGCCGATAGTAAACCGTGCTGACAATCTCGACTAGCAGGAGGACTTGCAGCTCGGCGCGCACGCCCATCGCACGGCGGCACGTCAAGAACGCGCTGAAGCTCCAGTGTTCATGAACGCGCCTTGCGCCGATGCGGTCCACGGCCCGGCCCAGCAGCCGCGAGTGCTCGCGCTCCTCGGCGAACCACAGGTCCACAATCTGCCGCATCGCATCACTACTGCCGCGGAACTGCTCCGCGTCGCCTGCGATCAGGCACGCCGGCCCGCCGCCATCGCCGAGCTGATACTCGGCCAGCGAGGGGCGCAGCGGCTTGAGGACGGATTCCGGCAGGGCGAACGGCGCGGCCCAGTCTGGCTCGGGGCGTTGCTCACGGTTGCGGTGGAAGTGAGCAATCCATTTGGCGTGGTTCATGGCGGTGGTGGTTGAGTGTTCCGCAAATCAATTTGCACCCGGCTTTGAGCCAGATTGCTCGCCCATCAGCCAGAGCAACGTGCCCGCGAAGCAACCGATGCCGATGAAGAGGGAGCCGAAGATGATTTGTCCTGTTTCAGCGTAGCCGCCGGCATGCGCCATCAGCGCCAGTCCAGAGACGGAGAAGAAGGCGAAGGAGAGGACTGCACCAGTGCGGGCGAGGGTTTTCATAGGAGAGTCCAGTTAGGCGGCCAAGGGTGAGAGACATGTGAGTTGTTTCGTCGGTAGTTGACCCGCGATTTGCCACAGCGCCTGCTCCACCGCGACAATCGTCGCATCCGGCGTGCTGGTGCCAGCGGTGAGGCCGACGGTTTCCACGTCGATGAACCACTCGGGGCGCAAGTCGTCCGGGCC
>CAMBZO010000110.1 GCA_945872195.1 Akkermansia muciniphila
AGTTGCTCCACGCGGTCGAGGTCGATGCCGCGGGGGCGGTTCTCCAGCAGCCAGAGGAGGTCGAGGCGGCCGCCTTCGGGGTCTTCGTTTTGCAGGCGCAACAGGGCGCGACCGATGCGGTCGCCGGCGGACTCGGGGGTGAGGGCGACGATGAGTTCCTGGTAGCGGAGCATCGCGGCGGAGTCCTGGGTGGCGCGCGCGCCGGAGATAAGGTTGCGCAACATGCGCACGATGATGGAGCGCTTGGTGGCGGGCTGGAGGTCTTCGTCGGCGAGGCGTAGCTCGGCTTCGCGCGCGGGCGGCACGGCCACGCCGCCATCGAAGATGTCGAGGAGCTGGCGGTTCCCCATCTTCGGGCGGTGCAGGACCATGAAGTGGCCGGGCACGGGCGCGCCACTGACGGTGTCGAGGCCGATGCGGCGGGCGAGTTCGAGGAAGACGACGGAGAGGGTGATGGGGATGCCTTCGCGGTCGTCGAGGACTTCGTTGATGTAGCTGTTGGCGCGATTGGCGTAGTCGCTGCGGCTGCCGTGGAAGCCGTTTTCCTCGAAGAGAAACTTCTTTAGGGCCTTCAACTTCACCTCGTCGTCGGGCATGGCGGCGAGCTGGGTGGTGATGTCCCGGGCCATGTCGTCGAGCTGGCGGCGGTAGGCGGCGAGGTCGAGTTCCTCGTTGTCGAGCTTGGCGAGGAGGAGGGCGGCGTGGAAGAGGTCAATCTTCGTCTCCGGCTGATCGAGTTCGCGGAGCAGCGCGGCCTGGATGTCGCGGCGGTGGACGGTGCGCGCGAGCGTGCGGAGCTGGCCGACTTCCTTCTCCAAGCGGTCGGCGCGCGCGGTGAGGACGGCGCGGCTGGCGGCGGCGTTGGTCTGGAGGGACGAGAGGAGTTTCTCGCTCGGCGGCGTGGTCAGCGTTTCGAGCTTCTGGAGAAGGTCTTTCTCCACGACGGCGGTGGCGGCAGCGGAGGGGATGGACTTGGCGACCTGGAAGTTTTTGAAGGCGGCTTTCGTGTCGCGGAACTTGGCGAGGCCGACCTTGCCGGTGCGCAGCAGGGCGTCGTCGGACTCGATGGTGAGGTGGTCGTTGACGTAGCAGAGGAGGCGGTCCTTCTCGACGCGGACCTTGATGGTGTTCCAGTCGCCGGCGCGGTAGTGGGGGGAGGGAACGGTCTTCAGAATGGCCCACGAGTAAACCGTCGGGCCGTCGAAGCGCGTGAGGCGGAGCTGGCCGGCGGTGGGGTAGAAGCCGTAGTGAAGGTCGCCGCCGTCGGCGGAGAAGACCAGACCGGCCGCGCCGCTCTCGTTGTCGAGCTTCACGGTCACGGCGATTTCGTAAGGCACGGCGGGGACTTCGCGCTGGTTCAGGCAGAGCGCGCGTCCGCCGAAGCCTTTGCCCAGGCCCTCGACGGAGACACGCCCGGCCTTCTGCGACCAACGCGCGCCGAGCAGCGGCTGCCACTCGCGGGGGTTCAGGTTGCCGATGGTGAGCCAGCGCGCGATGGGGACGGGGTTGGGCTTGGCGAGGAGGGGTTTTAGGGCGTTGATGGGCATCGCGAAGCCGAGGTTTTCCGTGAGGGCGGACTTGAGGGTGAGGATGCCGTGGACGCGGCCTTGCAAGTCGAGGAGCGGGCCGCCGCTGTTGCCGGGCTCGATGGGGATGGCGAGTTGAATCATCGCGTCGGCGTCGAGCTCGCCGGTCTTCACCTCGCGGCGCGCGGAGACGACGCCGGAGACGACGCTGAAGTCGAGGCCGCGGGGGTTACCCATGGCGACGATGGGCGCGCCTTGTTCGAGGGTGTCGGAGTCGCCGAGCGGGAGCGGCGTCAGGCCCTTCGCGTCAATGCGGATGAGCGCCATGTCGGAGCGGCGGTCCCACGCGTGGACTTCGGTGACGTCGAACTTCTGGCCGTCGGCGAACTGGACTTTGATGGGCCGGGCTTCGCCGATGACGTGCAGCGACGTGGCGATGAGGCCATCCGCTGCGACGACGAAGCCGGAGCCGGTGCCGTCCACCGAGCCGTCGCGCCCGGTGAAGGTGATGGTGACGAGGGAGGGTTTGACGCGGGCGGCGATGTCTTTGACGGAGAGGGCCGGGGAGTTGGTCGGGGCGAGGGTGATGACGGACTTGGCGGCGGCGGGTTTGGCGGGCTTGGGGCGGTTGAGGAGGAGTAAGCCGGGTTTGTCTTGGGCGCGCGCCGGGAGAGCGGCGAGGAGCAGGGTGGCGAGGACGAGTCGCGCGGTGGTGGGGACAGTCACGGGGTTTGGATGGGCGGAGGGGTTGAAAATTCAGCGGTGGCCTTCCATGCTGCGGACGTGCCGACCACGATTGAGCTGCCGGAAGTTGCCCCGGACATCATCCGCGAGGACAAGACGGAGTCGAAGGAGAACCTTGACCCCGGCTTCCTCGTGATTTGCTGGAATGACCCGGTGAACCTGATGGACTTCGTCACGCATGTCTTCCAGCAGGTGTTCGCGTGGAAGAAGGAGAAGGCGGAGTTCCACATGATGCAGGTCCACAACGCGGGCAAGAGCGTGCTGGTGCGCGAGACGATGGAGCGCGCGGAGTTTTACGTGCATGAGCTGCAAAAGTATCAGCTCCACGCCACGATGGAGCCGGCGGAGTGAAGCTCGTGGAGGCCAAGGACGGGTTGTATGTCTTCCATCTCGCGAAGCGAGAGCGGGCCTTGCTCACCCATGTGCTGAAGATGTTCCCGGTGAGCAGCGGACCCATCGGGCCGCTGTCGAAGAGCGGCGATGAGGCGAAGCTGGCGGAGCATGAGCTGGCCTTGGCCGAGGCGCTGGCGGAGCAACGCGTGGAACACCAGCGGCTGATGGACGCGTTCCTCGGCGAGCAGGGGCGCTTCGCGGAGGTGAAGGGCGGGTTTCAAGTGCGATTGACCACAGTGCAGTTCGACTGGCTGTTGCGCGTGCTGAACGAGGTGCGCGTGGGACTCTGGGTGAAGCTGGGGCGGCCCGAGCATATCGCGCCGCTGGCGATGGCCGGGCAGCTCGACTCCGTAGTGGAGATGGAGATTTGCGCTTTCTTCCAGTCGCGGTTGTTGGAAGCGGTGAGTGGAGGAAATTAGCAGTGTTCAGTATTCAGTTTTCAGTCACTGCCCATCGCCCTCCAACGGAACACTGAACACTGCTTACTTCCCCGCAGCTAGAGGTGTTCGCGTCCTGCGAAGCCGGTGTCGAGATCGTGCCAGTGGGTGATATCCGTCTCTGACAGTTCCCAGCAGAGGAAGACTTCGCGCCCGGCTTGGATGGCGGGGAAGTCCACGAGGCCGCGTTCCAAATCCTGGACCTGAATTTCGCGCTGGTGAAATTCCCCCATGATTTCCTTGAACGCGGCGAGGTTGCGAACCCACTGGTGAACCTTGCCGCCGCCGAAATCTTCGCCCTCCTTGAGGCGGGGTTCGGAGCTTTGTTCGTAAGAAGCGAGGTCTCGGCGGAGACGCTGGACTTGCTGGAACCAAACTCGGAGCTGGGGCAGGAGTTCGCGCGCTTCAGCTAGCGAGTAGTGCTTGGAGAAGCGCCGTTCCATGGCGGTCACGGCTTCGCGGGCGCGGCCTTGAGCTTCTTCTGGATGGCGTCGCTCGGCTCGATGGAGAGGGACAACTCCCATTGCGCGCGGGCCTGATCGGTCTGCTTGAGGACGGCGTAGATGTCGCCGAGATGGTCGTGGAGGGTGGCGTCGGGTTCCTTCTGAAACTTGAGGGCCTTGAGCTGGAATTCGAGCGCCTGCTTGGGCTGGTTCAGCTTGAAGAGGACCCAGGCCATGCTGTCGAGGAACGCGGCGTTCTCCGGTTCCTGCTTCACGGCTTTTTCAATCATGGACTTCGCCTCCGTCAAGTTCTCGCCGCGCTCGGCCCACATGTATCCGAGGTAGTTCAGCGCCTCGGCGAAGTCGGGCGCGAGCTTGAGGCATTGGAGAAAATAGTTTTCCGCCTGCTTGAAATCCTTGTGCCGCTCGTAGGCGGTGCCGACCTGGAAGAAGAACAGCCCGTTGAGGCGCTCGGGTTCGTCGCGATTCGCCAGCAATTCGGCAGCGGTGTAGTGCTTGACGCTGGCGGCATAGTCCTTCGCGCGGCTGTGGGCTAGGGCGGTGTAGTATTCGAGGAAGAACGACAGCTTGAACTTCTTGCGGGCCGTCCCCAGCAGCTTCAACGCTGACTCCGCGTCATCCCGGCGCAGGTGTATCTCGGCAAGCTCAAAATAAAATTGATCCACTTCGGTCTTCGCGCCCTCGTTGAGCTGGATGGCCCGCTCGTAACTCTCGACGGCCTTGTCCCAGTCCTTTTGGCCGGCGGCGATGGTGGCGAGGAAATAGTGCGTGAGAGGATTTGTGGGCTGGTCGCGCACGAGCGCGTCGAGCTGGGCCTGCGCGGCCTTGAAGTCCTTGGCGCGGAGGAAGAGCTCGACGATGCGGTTGCGCAGGAGGGCTTGATTCGGGAAGCGCTCGCGATGCTTCTCGTAAAGCTCGGCAGCGCGCTTGTATTCGCCGGTGAAGCTCCACAGCTCGGCGAGGCGGATGACGAGGTTCTGGCTCTTGGGTTCGAGCTTCGAGGCCGCATCCAGAATCGTCGTGACCTTCGGGTTCACCGTCGCGTAGTCGCGCGGTTGGGCGGCGACGTAGTTGCGATACGCGTCGCCAAGATCCAGCAGAAAGTTCAAGTCGGGCGATGGCTGCGCCGCCGCCTCGTCGAGCGCGGCGAGAGCTTCCTTGGGCCGGTCGGTCTGGAGGTAAATCTGCGCGAGGTTCTGGTAGCCGAGCAGGGACTTGGGCAACTTCACGATGGCCCGGCGGCTCGATGCAATGGCCTGGTCGGGCTTCTTCGCCTGCAGGTAGGCGACGCCGAGTAGAGCGTCCAGAAATCCCGTGGCATTGGGTTGCTCGGCGGATTTGCTCAACACCTCGATCGCCTTCTCTGTCTCTTTCTTGCGGATGAGCCGCCGCGCGACATCAATGACGAGCGGTTCGTTCGTTGGGTCGGCGAGGACGGATTTGTAGAACTGTTCGAGGGCCTCGTCCGGCTGCTCGCGCAATTCACCGCTGACTCCCGCCGCGAACCGCGCCAGCGCCTCGACGCGCTTTTCCAAGTCTTCCTTCGAGAGTGGCGCCGATGCGTTGGTGAGTCCGGCCTGCGCGGGGGCAGGCGCCTGCGCTTTCTTCGTGGAGGCGCAACCGAACAGCGTGCCCAGCGCTGCGAGCGCGACGACGGACTGGAGGACGAACGGTCGCATGATGGAAATGGGCACGAACAAGAACGACGGCACAGCCCTGCTTGGCAGAACTGTGCCGTCCGAAGCGTCGCGTAAGCGCGGGGCGCCTACTTCTGCCAAGTGCGCTTCTTGTGGCGGTTGAGGCGCAGCTTTTTCCGGCGTTTATGTTTGTTGATCTTGGCCTTCCGGCGTTTTTTCAGTGAACCCATATCGTTTATTTGCTCGTTTGCGATGCTTTGGACGGCCACTCGGCGAACGCCCTTCGGCGAAACGCGGTCAGTATACTACCTTGTTCAAAGGATACTCAATGATTCCTTCTGCTCCCGCCAGCTTGAGCTGCGGGATAATCTCTCGGACGATCTTTTCGTCAATGATTGTCTCCACCGCCACCCACTCGGGATGACTGAGTTGTGAGATGGTCGGATTGCGCAGCGCGGGCAGTTCGGCGAGCAGCTTGCTGAGTCCGGCACGCGGGACGTTCATCTTCAGCCCGACCTTCGACTCGGCTTCCAGCGCGCCCCGCAGCAGCAGCGACAGCGTCTCGATTTTGCGGCGCTTCCAATCGTCCTTCCACGAGGCGTGGTTCGCGATGAGTCTTGGAGTGGAGGTGAGCAGCGTCTCGACGATGCGTAGCTTGTGCGCGCGCAGCGAGGATCCGGTCTCCGTGACTTCCACGATGGCGTCCACGAGTTCGTGCGCCTTCACCTCGGTCGCGCCCCAAGAGAACTCCACGTCCGCCTTCACGCCGTTCTTCTTGAGCCAGCGGTTCGTGAGGTTCACGACTTCCGTGGCGATGCGCTTGCCCTGCAAATCCTTCACCGACTTGATCGGCGACTCCTCCGGCACGGCGAGCACCCAGCGCGTCGGCTGGCGGCTGATTTTGCTGAAGATGAACTCGGCGACCTCGTGGACCTTCGAGCCGTTCTCGACGATCCAGTCGTGTCCAGTAATGCCCGCGTCGAGGTAGCCGTGCTCCACGTAGCGGCTGATTTCCTGCGCGCGGATGAGGCGTATTTCCAGCTCCTCGTCATCCACGTAGGGCACGTAACTGCGGCCGCTCACCTGCACGTTGAAGCCCGCCTTGGCCATCTTTTCGATGGTGGCGTCTTGCAGGCTGCCCTTGGGCAGGCCCAGGCGAAGCTTAGGCTTCGCAGTCTGTTTGGCTTCCGACTTCTTCATTCCAAAAATTTCAACCACTGACGAACACGGATGTGTGGCACCGGATTCATCCGTGTGAATCCGTCTACACGACTGGTTTCTGGGACTTCCGCCCGCCACACCCGCGTCCGCGAACACTGTTTCGCCGACTCCATGCCGCGCGTGGGAAGGTCTATCTGCCAAGTCCGCCGGGGGAAGGCGATAGTTTTCTTCAGTTTTTTCATCGCGACCGCCCGGCAGCGCGCGTGAACCCACCGGCGGACAGGGCTACTTTTAACTTCACCACGCCAGCGCGGTTGCTCCGCAGCCCGTTGCATGACATCACCTCCGACCGGTTGGCTTTGGTGAACGCCTCAGCCACGAATGGGAAAGTCTCCGACCGCTCCCGTGCCGGGAGCAGCGCGCATCAGTGCGCGATTTTAGCGAGCAACATGGCGCTGTATGCCACCACCACCAACTGCACTCCGATGCCCGTGAGCAGCACCGCCTTCGCCGTCCGTGGACGACTGAGCACGATGATTTGCGCGGCCACCGCCGCCAACGTGAGCAGGCCGAACTTGTAGCCAATCAGGCCGGGCAGACCGCCCTCCGAGATGATGAAGCGGGCCAGCGGATTGACCTCATGCGCTGCACCGGTCCTCAGCAGCATGGTCGTCAGCACCAAGTCCAGCAGGCCGAGCAGCAGGAACCAACTCGTCTCAGTTTCCAGCGACAGCTGGTGCCGAAACAGGAAGTGCAGCGGGGAGCGCGGCTTTGGATTTGGCTGGTCGTTCAAATTATCCATTAGAATAGGGTTCATCTGCGGCTTGGCAAGTGGTCAGCGTGCTCGATGTGCGACGCTGATTTAGCCCATCTGGCCTCAGTGAAAACATCCAAGCACGAGACCTGACGTTCAGGCCGCCCGTTTGGTTGAAACGAATTTTGTCCTTGTGCAGTTCCGCGTGTCCATCCGTGCTTCAGCCGGTTCCCAAAGGTTTTCGCGCCTCCACCTGTCGCGCCGGGTAGTCGTAAATCGCCACCAGTTTCTCCGCCAGTCCGGTGAACTCCGCCTGCATCGCGTCCACCAGCGCGGGCGACACCAGGCCGCGCGCCTGCAATTGCCCCGCTCCGCTTAACGCCAGCGCCCGCCAGTAGCCGATGAACTCCCGGCGCTGCGCCGCATCCGTCATCCGCGCGTCCATCCGCACGGGCAGCGTGCGAAACTGGATTTCGCCAAAGCCTGCAGCCGCCGCGAGCGCGCCGAGTTCTGCGCCCACGTCCGGTGCCCCGCCGAGCTGGCGCTGTAGTTCGTCGAACGCCCGCCAGTAGGTCGCCAACGCGGGACAGGCCGGCTCCACGCGCAGGCCCGCATTGAAAACCTCCGTGACTGACAGCACGCCGCCGGGCCGCAGGACTCGCCGCGCCTCACGAAGCGCCCGCCCCGGCTCGGCCAGATGTTCCAGCACCCAGATGAGACACACGCCGTCGAAACTCGCGTCGGCGAAAGGTAAATCGTAGGCGCTGCCTTCACGGAGTTCCACCGCGCCACTGGCGAGTTCCGCGCGCAACAGCTCCCGGGCCTTCGCCAGTTGCGACTCGGAGAAATCCAGCCCGGTGAGGTGCGAATG
>CAMBZO010000111.1 GCA_945872195.1 Akkermansia muciniphila
AAAGCCGCGCCCACGCGCGCCCGCTCCATCGTCCTGTTCTTCGCTGTTTCGCTGGCCGTCATCACTTACGTGGACCGCGTCTGTATTTCACAGGCCGCGCCGCAGATGCAGAAAGAACTGGGGCTGACGAAGGAGCAGATGGGCTGGGCCTTCACCGCGTTCAGCTTGGCTTACGCGCTGTTCGAGATCCCCGGCGGCTGGCTCGGCGACAAGATCGGGCCGCGCAAGGTGCTCATGCGCGTCGTCGCCATGTGGTCCGTCTTCACCATCGCGACGGGTTGGGCCTTCAACCTCGCGTCGCTCATTGTCTTTCGCTTCCTGTTCGGCGTGGGTGAGGCGGGCTGTTTTCCGAACGTGACCAAGGCGTTCACGCTGTGGTTCCCGGCCTGCGAGCGCGTGAAGGCGCAGGGTGTCATGTGGTTGAGCGCACGCTGGGGCGGAGCCTTCACGCCGCTGCTGGTGGGCTGGATGCTCGCGTCGGGCGGCGATGGCAAGGCGGGGTTGGGCCTGCATTACAAATGGGTTTTTCTCATCTTCGGCCTCTTGGGCGTCGTCTGGGCGGTGTTCTTCTACAAGTGGTTTCGCGATCTGCCGAAGAACCATCCGAGCGTGAACGCCGAGGAGCTCGCGATCATCGGCGACCATTCCGACGCGATGGGCGGGGACCACTCCGTGCCGTGGACGAAGCTCTTCTCCAGCCGCAGCGTGTGGATGCTCTGGCTGCAATACTTCTGCATGTCCTTCGCATGGTATTTCTACATCACTTGGATGCCGACCTTCATCAAGGAGACCTTCCCCAATCTCTCTGACATGAACCGTGCGCTGCTGGCGTGCGTGCCGTTGTTCTTCGGCGGGCTGGGCTCGATCTTCTCCGGCCTGGTGTCGGCCCCGCTGGAGAAATACTTCGGCAGCTCGGCCAGCACGCGCCGCTTCATGGGCTGCGCGGGGCTGTGCGGGGCGGCGGTGATGCTGCTGATCTCGATTTGGTTGCGGCAGTCCGCCTCGGCTGCCACGGCGGGGTCGTGGATTCCCATTCTCTCGATGCTGGCCGTGGGCATGGCGAGCTTCTGCAACGACCTCGCGATGCCCGGTGCGTGGGGCGCGTGCATGGAAGTGGGCGGCAAGCACACCGGCTCGCTCTCCGGCAGCATGAACATGATGGGCAACCTCGGCGGCGCGATGCCCGGCTTCGTGGTGCCGATGGTCCTGACCATGACGAATCTGCCCGACGCCGCCGCGCCCTCGTGGAACGCTGTGTTCTACCTCTTCGCCGCCGTGTATGTGGTCGGCGGCTTGAGTTGGCTCGCCATCGATCCAGTGACGCCGCTGGCGCAACAGTCGATGGGCACGAAGAGTTCCGGCTGGGCGATCACGCTGCGCATGGTCGGCGGCCTGAGTCTGTTCGTGCTGCTGACGGGCCTGATCGTGATGGCGTGCAGCCCCGTGCCTTCCTCTGCCGGTCGGCAGATGGCGCTCATCGGTGGCGGGATCATGATCGGCGGCTTCTTCCTCGCCTTCCTCGTGGATCGCCTGACCAACATCCGCGATGGCGTGCTGAAAACGGGGGGCAAGTCCTGACGCGGCCAGCTTGCCTCGGATAAGATTGGAGCAACCCTCAGAACACCCGCCACGGCGAGAAGAACAGCAGCGCGACCAGCGCGAAGAGCGGCACCAGTATCGGCAGCGCAAAGCGAAAGAAGTATTCCCCGAACGAGGGTGTCTTCACCTTCGCGGCGTCGGCGATGGATTTGACCATGAAGTTCGGCCCGTTGCCGATGTAGGTCATCGCGCCGAAGAACACCGACCCGAGTGAGATCGCGAGGAGTTCCTGACCGTGCTGCATCACGAACATGCTCACGTCCGCTGGTTGACTCAGGCTGAGCTCCTGCCGCCCCATCGCAGCCGCGAGGAAGGTGAGGTAGGTCGGCGCGTTGTCCAGCACGCCGGAGAGAGCGCCGGTGCACCAGTAGAACTTCATCGCGCTGTTCAGCCCGAGCGCGCCCGCGTGGAGTTCGAGGTAGTCCAGCGCCGGGACCATCGTCGCAAAGATGCCCACGAAGAGCCACGCGACCTCCTTCACCGGCGCGAAGGTGAAGTCATTCGCCTCATGCACGGGTTTGGGAGTGGTGAAGTAGGAGCCAACCGCCGCCGCCACCATGAGCGCCTCGCTGAGGCCGGGCGGATTGCGCAAAAACACAGCTCCGAGAATCAGCCCGAGGAAGCCGAGGTTGCGCAGGCCCTCCACCTTCCAAGTCTCGTGCGCTGTCTCCGCGTCGCGCACGGGCTTGGGCGCGCGGAGAAAGTTCCTCGCATCGAACGCGTAGAAAATCCCGATGAGTCCGCCCACTGCCACGCACCACGCCGGCCAGCAGTGCTCCAGCGTCCACCCGAAGGGCACGCCGCGCAGGTAGCCAAGAAAGAGCGGCGGGTCGCCGATGGGTGTGAGGCAGCCGCCCACGTTGCTGACGATGAAGATGAAGAAGACGATGTGAAACGCGGTGATGCGATACTTGTTCATCCGAATCCACGGGCGGATGAGCAGCATGGACGCGCCGGTGGTGCCGATGAAGTTCGCCAGCACCGCGCCGACGAGCAGGAAGAGGCAGTTCACGAACGGCGTGGCCTCGCCTTTCACGCGGATGTGAATGCCGCCGCTCACCACGAAGAGCGAGCCGATCAGCGCGATGAAGCTGACGTATTCGTGCGCCACGTGGAGCATCCGGCCCGGCGCGCCCAGCACGAGGGCGTAGTAGAGCGTCGTGAGGAGGCCGAGGCCGATGGCGACGTGATGATAATGATGCTCCCACCAATGCTTGTTGAGGAAGGGCCCGAGCGCGATGGCCGCCAGCAGCAACGCGAAGGGGAGCATCATCCCGGGATGCGGGTTGGGCGTCGCACCGGCGGCGGCGAGCAGAGGAAAAACAGCGGCGAACATCGCGGTGGCTGAGGCTATTTCCCCGCCCGTTTCCGGAAGAGGATGATGTGCTGGCGCGGCAGCGTGCGGATGGTCTCCACGTATTCCAGCGGCTGCGCGGTCATCTCCTTCTTCACCTGCGCCTCGGTCATCTTGTGGAGCGGCTTGATGGGCACCTCGGGATCCTCGCCGCGATACTCCACGAACGCCACGCGGCCGCCGGGCTTCAACTGTCGGGCCACCGCTGCCATCATCTCGAAGGGGTGATCGAACTCGTGATAGACATCCACCATGATGACGAGGTCCACGGGCTTGGGCAGTTTCGGGTCCATCGTGGTGCCGAGAACGCCCACCACGTTCGTCACGCCGCGCTCCTTCATCTTCTCCGCGAGGTGGGTGAGCATCTCCGGCTGAATCTCGACGCCATACACGACGCCCTTCGCGCCGACCGCCTGCGCCATGCGCCAACTGAAGTAACCCGTGCCGCAGCCGAGATCCGCGACCACGTCCCCGGGCTTAAGCGCGAGCGCCTTCATCAAGAGATCGGGCCGCTCCTCTTGGTCACGCTCCGGGCGGTCCAGCCACGGCGCGCCGAGGTGCGTCATGTAGTGGGCAATCTCCCGGTCGAAGTAATACTTCCCGATGCCATCAAACGTCTTTCGGCCCGTCTGGTAGCGGCTGGCGGGCTTCGCCCCGTCCTTCGCTGCGTCCTGTGCCACGCCGGTGCCAGCCGTGAGGGCGATGCACGCGAGGGAGAGGAGGACAAGCAGCGGAGGCAAGCGGAGCAGGCGGTTCATGGGCGGACTTTCCGAGCGGCCAAATTTCTTGGCAAGGGCAATCACGGCTCGGGTGCGGGCAGGTGCTCCGTCCCGATCTCCTTCAGCCGGTAGCCGAAGCCGCTGCCGCCCAGCGTGCTCAAATCCACTTCACCGCCGCGCCGCTGGTAAAGGCCGGGATGCACCGTTGCCTCCAGCCGCGAGGCTTCCGGGTAGAACTGCATTGCGTTCGTCTCCACGCCCATGATGGTGCCCGCGTGCGCGGCGAGGAGGACGTGCGGAACTTGCGCGAGCATCGGGTTCGTGAGGTCCTGCACCATGAGCGTCATGCCGTGGGCCTTGGCCCAACAGAGCGACAGCAGCGCGCCGGTCTGCGTCTTGCAGGTCTTGAGCGCCACGCCGGACCAGCCCAGCGCGCGGCCCAGCGCGACGTGTTTCCAATCGTGCGCCGACTCGTCGAGGAAGAGCGGCTTGCGCGCGCTGACGCTGTGCGTGGCGATGCGATGCTTCTCCAAGTCGTAGGGAAACGGCTGCTCCACGTAGAGCAACATCCCGTAAATGCGCGGCTCTTCGTCGCGCAGGCGGTCGAGAATCTCGTTCACGTAAGCCGGTTCGTGGACGGTGCAGTTGAAGTCCGCCGTGAGCCACTCGACGCCTTCCTCGATGGCCATCTGCCCAATCTTCACCGTGCGCGCGTGGTCCCACGCCGCGTCGGTGCCGCGCAGTTTTATTTTCAGACATTTCAATCCGTCGCGCTGAATCCAGTCGCGCAACAGCACGGGATAGCCGTCATTCGGTTCTTTGCCGGTCAGTTCGCTGGCGTCAATCGGGTCCACGCCGCCGACGAGGTGCCACGCGCGCAGGCGGTCGGGGCGCTTCGCCACGAAGAAGTCCGCCGGGAACTTGCCGGCGAACGAGACGTCCGCGCCCGCTGCCGGTGTGAGAAAGTCCGCGAGCGTGCGGGTCATCCACGGCGCGGTGTAAGTGGCGTAGATGGGCACGCCGTGGAGGTTGCCGTAGGCGTCATGCACCGCGAGGTCGAAGAGCGAGCAGCAGACCAGTGCGCCGAGCCAGGGCATCGGCTCCAGCCCGGTCCGGCTCGCGTTGAACTCGGCCAGCAGCCGCGGCAGTTCGTGCTCCTGAAAGTCGTAGCCCACTTCCATCGGATGGCCGGTGGCGGGGAACTTCGCCCAAGCCACGCCGAGTCGGCGGCAGAACTCCTTCATCGCGTCGTGCCGCGCCTCGTAGCTCAACGCGCTGGGCCACACCCACGTCACCGAGAGCGGCGTCTCGCCCCAGCCCTCAGCCTCACGGCCCTGCGCATCGCGCACCGTCACGCGCACACGCGCGCAAGTGACATAGCTCACCGTCTCGCCGCCGAACTTGAGCGGCATGCGCGTGTGAACGGGTAGAAAATACAGTGTGGCGGACGTGCAGCGGATGTCGGTGGGTTTGCTCACGGCGGAAATCCTAATCGCGCTCGCAATCCTAATCCCAATCCTTTTTATGCCGCAGGCATTGGAGCGCGGACGCCCGCGCTCCACCCAGCTCTACTTCTCCATCTGCCCGCGCGTGACGCCGAGTTGGGCGTGCAACTTCAGCTCGCGCCAGAGCTGCTCGCCGGTGAGTTCGCCGCGCAGCAGGGCACGGTAGCGCGCGATGGTCGTGGCGACTTCCTCGGGCGACTCGTTCACAAACTCGATGCGGAAGCGCCGAACGCCGAGCGTCTGCAAGCGCCCGACATACTCCGCGCCGGTCTGCGCGCGGGCGTTGAAGACGGTGTTGCGGCAGCCAGCGTCAGCCTTGAGCGGGTGCTCCTGTCCCACGCGGTCGCGCACGCGCACGTCGTGGTGGTCACACGGCCGGCCGCAGTCGCGGAAGTCTTTGCCCTTCGAGAGGAACGCGCAAAAGACGCAATGCTCCATGTGAAACATGGGCATGTGCTGGTGAATCGTGACCTCAAACCACGCGGGCGGCGCGCCGCGCAGCAGTGACTCAAGCTGGCTGATGTTCAGGTCGTAACTGGCCGTGAGCCGCTCCAGTCCGAAGCGGCTCATGAAGTGTTCCGCCGTGAGCGGGTTCGCCACGTTGAGGGAGAAGTCGCCGACGCGGCGGCAGTCGGCGAAGAAATTCAGGTGGTCGTAATTGCGGACGAGGTAGCCATCGGCGTCGCAGGAGCGGACCTGCTTGAGGATCCATTCCTCGCCCGACTTCGTGATGCGCGGAGGAGCGACGAAGATTGCGGATTGGCGATTGGTGATTGGCGATTGGCAGCCGCGCGCAGTGTGGAAGGTGGTGACGGCCTCGCGGTAGCGCTTCGGGTCTTCGAACTCGCAGTAGAGCGTTGTGACTCCGCAGCGCAGGGCGGCTTCGAGCTGCGGAAGGGTTCGGACGAGGACGATGAGTTCGGAGTCGCGCGCCGATGTGGTGATGCACTTGTCCTCTCCTTCTCCCCCATCGGGGGAGAGGGCTGGGGAGAGGGGGACGGCCACTTGCGCAGATGACGCGTGATTACGCCGCACGCTTTCACCCCTCACCCCGGCCCTCTCCCCTCCGAGGGGCGAGGGAGAAGAAGCGCTGGGTAATTCGCGTAGCGTCCACCGCTTCGGCAACGCGCGCTGGCGCTCCAGTTCGACGGCGACCTCGCGGCGGAGGCGGTTCAGCTCGCTCACAGGCACGATGACGGAGCCTTCGAGTTGGTTGCGGAGTTCGCCGAGTTTGAAAGGGGTGCCGCCGAGGCGACCGAGTTGCTCGGTGAGCCGCTCGGTAGTGAGCGGTTGTTTTTCAGCGGCGGCGAGCGGCGCGGTGGAGTGCGCGTGGGCGACGTGCCCGAGTTCGTCGCGGGCAATCAGCGTGAGCGGCACGCCCGCGTGGCCGTGGACCTCAAGGGTCATCGGTCGCTGGAATCTCGGCGCGTCGCCGGCGAAGGTGGCGCGGACGCGTTTGCTCAACTCAGAATCGGCGGTCTTCCAAAGCAGGTCGCCGGGGTGAACGCGATCGAAGTTCACCGCCCCGGGCATGAACGTCAGAACCGCTTCGGGATTGCGGCTTGCGGATTGTGAATTGCGGATTTCAAAGACGCGACCGCCTTGCTCGTCATCGCCGCCGTGGCCGGGGTCGAAGACGATGCCGTCCCCCGCCTTGAGCGCACTGGCGAGGCGGACGTGGACGCGGTCACCAATGACGCGAGTGACTTCGCCGACGAAGGGGCCGCGCTTTTTTCCGAAGCGGGCGTGGACGAGTTTTTGGTTGTCAATGCCCTCAAACCAGCCGGTGGAAAGGCCACGGCTGAAGGCCATCTCCATTTCGTATTTTCGATTTTCGATTTCAGATTGACGCGCGGATGTAGAGGCGGCTCGTGAATTGTGGCTCGTGAATCGTAAATCCTCCAAGGCTTGCCGGTAAACACGCGTGATGCTCGCAACGTATTCCGGCGACTTGAGGCGGCCTTCGATTTTGAGGGAGGCGACGCCGGCGCGCGCCAACTCCCGCAGCACGTCGAGGCCGGCGAGGTCCTGCGGCGAGAGGAGGTAGTTGCGCCCGCCCAGCTCGACTTTGTGGCCGTCGGAGATGAGTTCGTAGGGCATCCGGCAGGCTTGCGCGCACTCGCCGCGATTGGCGCTGCGTCCGCCGAGCGCCTCGCTGGTGAGGCACTGGCCGGAGTAAGCCACGCAGAGCGCGCCGTGGACGAACACCTCGATAGGCAATGGGGAATCGGTGGCAGGGATGGCCCCGGCGCTCGCCTTCGCAATTCGCAATTCGCAATTCACAATTTCTCCGATCTCCTTGATGGAACACTCCCGCGCCAGCACCACGAGGTTGCAGCCCAACTCGCGGGCGAAGGCCACGCCGGCGGCGCTCGTGATGGTCATCTGCGTGCTGGCGTGGATGGGGAAATCCGGAGAGAGGCGGCGGATGAGGCGCGCGATGCCCACGTCCTGCACGATGGCAGCGTCCACCCCGGCGGCGATGATGCTGCGGAGATAAGCTTCGGCGTCGGCCAGCTCGTCGGTGAAGACAAGGGTGTTGAAAGTGACGTAGCCTTTTACGCCGCGCCGGTGGAGAAACTCCATGAGCCGGGGCAGGTCGGCTTCCGTGAAGTTGTGCGCGCGCATCCGAGCGTTGAAGCGGTCGAGACCGAAGTAGATCGCGTCCGCACCGTTCTCGACTGCGGCCTTGGCACATTCCCAATCGCC
>CAMBZO010000112.1 GCA_945872195.1 Akkermansia muciniphila
CCGCCGAGAGCGCGCAGGCTTTCACCAGCATCAACGTCGCGACGCGTGAGGAGAAGGCGGCGGTGGCGCAGGCACTCGAGGGTTTCAAATTCACCAGCCCCTACGGCCCGGAGATAAAGAAGTGGCTCCGGCACGGCATCGGGCTGCACCACGCGGGGCTGCTCCCGAAGTATCGCGTGCTCGTCGAGCAGCTCGCGCAACGCGGCTTGCTCAAGGTGATCTGCGGCACGGACACGCTCGGCGTCGGCATCAACGTCCCCATTCGCACCGTGCTCTTCACTAAGCTCTGCAAGTTCGATGGGCAGAAGACCGGCATCCTCAGCGCGCGGGACTTTCATCAAATTGGCGGACGCGCGGGCCGCAAGGGCTTCGACGACCGTGGCTGGGTTGTGGCGCAGGCCCCCGAGCACGCCATCGAGAACCTCAAACTCGCGGAGAAGTCCGCACGCGACGGCAAGAAAACCGTAAAGCGCCAGCCGCCCGACCACAACTTCGTGAACTGGGACAAGCAGACCTTCGCCCGCCTGATGGCCGCGCCGCCGGAGCGGTTGTCCTCCCGCTTCCAAGTGTCGCACGCGATGCTGCTGAACGTCCTCAGCCGCCCCGGCGACGGCTGCACCGCGATGCAGCGCCTCCTCCGGGACTCCCACGAGTCGCCGAAGCAGAAGCAAGCGCACCGCAAGCGCTCTTGGCAGCTCTTCCGCTCCCTCGTGGACCACAAAATCATCGAGTTCACCGAGCGCTCCCGAACGGAGAAATCGGAAATCGGAAATCGGAAATTAGAAATTCCCAGCAGCCACCTCCGCGTGAACGTTTCGCTCCAAGACGACTTCTCGATGGACCAAGCCCTCTCCCTCTACCTGCTGGAGACGCTGCCGCTCATGGACCCGCAGGCGCCCGACCACGCGCTCGTCGTCCTCACGCTCGCCGAGTCCATCGTCGAGGACCCCGATTTCATCCTCCGGCGCCAACTCAGCCGCGTGAAGGACCAGAAGATGGGGGAGATGAAGGCGGAAGGCATCGCCTACGACCAGCGCATGGACGAGCTGGAGAAGCTCGAATACCCGAAGCCCAACCGCGAGTTCATCTACTCGACCTTCAACGCCTTCGCCGCGCGCCACCCGTGGGTCGGGCAGGAAAACATCCGGCCCAAGTCCATTGTGCGCGAGATGTTCGAGTCGTTCCGCTCGTTCTCCGATTACATCCGCGACTACGAGCTGCAACGGGCCGAGGGCGTGTTGCTGCGCCACTTGAACAGCGTCTTCAAGGTGCTCACGCAGACCGTCCCCGACGCCGCGAAGAACGACACGTTGCGCGAGATGGAACTCTACCTCGGCACGATGCTGCGGCAGGTGGACGCCAGCCTCCTCGACGAATGGGAGCGGATGCGCAACCCCGCCTACCAGCGCGCCGACACGAAGGAAGTGCGCCCGCCTGGTGCCGACGAGGCCGCGCGCGACATCACCCGCGATGCGAAGGCCTTCACCGCCGCCATCCGCACTGTCCTCTTCAGCTTCCTGCGCGCCTGGGTGAACGCCGATGCGGACGCGGCGTTGAGCCAGCTCGTTGCCGCCGAGGACGCCGAAGGCACACCGTGGACAGCCGAACGCCTGCGCGCCGCGATGGAGAGTTTCCGCGCCGCCCACCGCCACCTCTGCCTCGACCCCGAGGCGCGCAACGTCCGCCACACCTACGTCACTCCTGCCGAGGACAAACGCACTTGGCGCGTGCAACAAATGCTCGTGGACCCCGATGCTCACAACGACTGGGTCGCCGAGTTCACCGTGGATTTGTCCGTCTCGCGTGCGACCGGCGAACCCGCGCTCCGCCTCGTGCGCATCGGCAGCCTCGGCTGACCGCCGTCTCGTGTCGGCGACTTGCAGTCGGTGACGTTTTGGAAGTGATACCAATTCCCGATGGCAGTCGGTGGAATGCCAACCGGACGCACTGCGCAGGCCTTCTCCCTTCCTCGGAGGAGGGGAGAAGGTGGCCGCAGGCCGGATGAGGGGTAGGGCCGCCACCGCCGCCGCACGCAACCCCTCACCCCAACCCTCTCCCCTCCTCCGAGGAAGGGAGAGGGAGCCAGCGCGCGGCGCGAGCCGCCAGCCCTTCCACCGGATGTCATTCTGAAATGGTAAGAGACGGCGGGCGGACTCTTGCGCTTAATCTCAATCTTACTCTTAATCCTCCACGCCCGATGAAACTCTACTTCCTCCGCCACGCCGCCGCGCTGGACGGCGCGGATGACGCGAAGCGCCCGCTCTCGAACACGGGGCGGCAGCAGGCGCGGAAGCTCGCGCGGTTCCTGCGCCGCAGCGGCGTCGCCTTCGACCTCGCGTTCACGAGCCCGCTGGTGCGCGCGAAGCAGACCGCGGCCATCGTGCTCGACATCACCAACGCGCCGCAGCCGGTCAAGGCTCAGGAGACGCCGGTCCTGTTGAACGAGACCGACCCCGACCTCTTCGCGGATTGGCTCGTGCGGCTCCCGGAAGCGGCGCACGTGTTGCTCGTCGGCCACGAGCCGTCGCTCTCCGCGCGCGTGCGGCGGATGCTCGGCTTGGAGCGTGCGGACGCGCTGGAGTTGGCCAAAGGCGCGGTCGCCTGCGTGAAGACGGCGGATCGGCGCGTGGGCTCGCTCAAATTTTTTCTCACGCCCAAGTCGCTCGGTCTGGACGGAAGCCGACAGTCATGAACCCCGATTTGCAAACGGAGCTGCAGCGTCTCGTCACTGAGCTGGGCGTGGAGAAGTTCCGCCGGCACATCTTCCTCTGCGCGGACCAGACCAAGCCCAAGTGCAGCCCGCGCGAGGCGAGCGTGGAATCGTGGGATTATCTCAAGCGGCGGCTGAAGGAGTTGGGCCTCGTCGGGCCGCAGGCGCTGGTCTATCGCACGAAGGCCAACTGCTTGCAGGTGTGCGCGCGCGGCCCCATCGCGGTCGTGTATCCCGAGGGCACGTGGTATCACTCGTGCACGCCGGTGGTGTTGGAGCGGATCATACAGGAGCACTTGGTGGGAGGGCAGCCGGTGGCGGAGTTTGTGTTCGCGCAGCACCCGCTTTGAGCGGGTGGCAGGCGCAGCATCTTGCGGCGGGAGACAAGTTTGCGCTGTAAGCCGAGGTGAGGAGGTGGATGCAGTTCAATTTCCCCTTTCCGGCACGGCGAGCGTCGGCAAGAGTCGCGCACTTGCATGCAAAATCTTCGTTCCCTCCTCTTCGCACTGGCCTTGACCAGCGTGGTGTTCACCGCCACGGCGGCTGACTCCACTCGCTGGTGGCGGGGTAACCTCCACACCCACTCGCTTTGGAGCGATGGCGACGACTTCCCTGAGATGATCGCCGAGCTCTACCAGACCAACGGCTACCATTTCCTCGCGTTCACCGACCACAACACGCTCCACACCTCCAACAAGTGGGTGAACGTGGGAACCCACAAGGGCGCGAAGCAGGCCTTCCCGAAATACACGGCCCGCTGGCCGAAGGATTGGGTCGAGTCGCGCACGGGCAAGGACGACCAAACCGAGGTGCGCCTCAAGCTCCTGTCCGAGTATCGCGGCAAGTTCGAGCAGTCTGACCGCTTCCTCATCCTGCAGAGCCAGGAGGTCACGGACCGCTGGAAGACCGCCCCCATCCACATGAACGCGCACAACCTCCGTGAGGCGATCAAGCCGCTCGGTGGCGACAGTGTCGTGGCAGTCCTGTCCAACAACATCGCGTCCATGCTTGAGCAGCGCCAGCGCACCGGCCAACCGATGTTCACCCACATCAACCATCCCAACTTCGGCCTCGCCATCACGCCGGAGGAGTTGATGCAGGTGCGCGACGCCCGCTTCTTCGAGGTGTTCAACGGACATCCCGGCGTTTTCAACAACGGCACCAACCGCACTCCCAGCATGGACCGCCTCTGGGACATCATCCTCACGCGCCGGCTGGCCGAGCTGAAGTTCCCCCTCGTGTATGGCATCGGCACCGACGACGGCCACAACTACCACGGCAACGCCGTCGGCAAGAGCAACCCCCTGCGCGGCTGGGTCTGGGTGCGCGCGGAGAAGCTGACGCCGGAGAGCCTTATCGCCGCGATCGAGGCGGGCGATTTCTACTCCAGCTCCGGCGTGAAGCTGCGCGAACTGCGCCAGAGCGCGAGCGAGATCAGTCTGGAAATCGAGGCGGAACCGGGCGTCACCTACACCACGCAGTTCATCGGCACGCGGAAGAATTACGACGCGAAGAACGAGCCGCAGCGCAACGCCGCTGGCGAGGCGCTCCGTGTCGCGCACACCTACAGCAAGGACATCGGTGTCGTGCTCGCCGAGGTGAAAGGACCGAAGGCCAGCTACCGGCCCAAGGGCGATGAGCTTTACGTCCGCGCGAAAATCATCTCCTCCAAGCCACATCCCAACCCGTCGCAAAGGGGCGATGTGGAGACGGCGTGGACGCAGCCAGTCGTGCCGCGCGTGGGTGGCAAGTAGGCGGAGGGCAGTGTTCAGTATTCAGTGTCCAGTGTTCAGTCGTGCGCAAGGAACGCTTGTCTTCTGATGAAACTCGAACTCCGAAGTTCAGCCGCGAAAAGGCGCAGAGAACACAAAGGAGCCGAGCCAAGGATGGATGGGAGCGGGAAGATTTTCACCCTCTCCGTTCTCCTGCCAGAAGCTTTGCTTTGCGCTCTCTGCGCGCTTTCGCGGCCATTCCATTTCGGAGTTCGGACTGAACACTGAACACTGCTTGCTGAATACTTTCCCTCCGGCCCACGAAAAAGCCGCGTCCGTTGCCAGACGCGGCTTTCGCAAAATTTCAGCGGAGTCTTACTGGGCGGCCTTCACCTTGAGCAGCTCGATCTCGAAGATGAGCGTCGAGTTCGGGCCGATGTCCTTGCCGGCGCCGCGCTCGCCATAGGCCAGATCGGAGGGGATGTAGAGCTGCCACTTCGAGCCTTCCTTCATGAGTTGGAGCGCCTCGGTCCAGCCCTTGATGACGCCGTTGACGGGGAACTCCGCCGGCTCGCCGCGCTTGTAGGAGCTGTCGAACTCCGTGCCGTTGATGAGCGTGCCACGATAGTGCGTGCTCACGGTGTCGGTGGCCTTGGGGGTCTTGCCGGTGCCGTCTTTGATGACCGTGTATTGCAGGCCGCTGGCGGTGGATTTCACGCCCGCCTTCTTCTTGTTGTCGGCTAGGAACTTCTCGCCCTCGGCCTTGTTCTTGCCGAGGCCTTCCTCACGGGACTTGAGCTGCTTGGCCTGCATCTCCTTCTGGAAGTTTTCCATGACCACTTTGACTTCCTCATCCGTGAGCAACGGCTTGGCCCCGGAGAAAACGTCCTTCATCGCGGCGGCGAGGGCATCGGGGTTGATGGGCAGCCCTTCGGATTTCATGCTGCGGCCGATGTTAAGGCCGATGCTGTAGCTGATTTTGTCCTTGTCGTCTTTCAGGGTCATTTTGGTGTCGGCTGCGGTCGCGGTGCAGGCGATAAGGCTGAGCGCGAGGGCGGCGGTGGTGATGGATTTCATTGCGTTTTTGTGAGTGCGCGCGGAACTGACCGCACGCGAATTGAGCGAAACTAGCAGCGTGATTTCCGCCAAGGCGAGGGAAATTTCCAGCCTCGGGAGACAGACTCCGAACGGAAGGTCGCGTTCGATTCATTCGTCCTCGGCTGGTGTGATGACGGAGTTGGCGGGAACGAACCTGTGTTCCGCTCGTCGCTACGGCAATTACTCATTATTAGTCGAATCTCAGTCATGGGAGAGAATTCCGCTTCTGGATTCCGGTTGAAAACTTCGCCGGACACGCGAACCATCTTTGAAAGCTATGGCAACCCTCGTCTTCGACATCGAAACCTCGCGCCTGCCTGTCGAGATGTTCGACGAGGCGCAGCAGGAATACCTCTTCCGCGAGGCGCAGAAACTGCCGGAGGACCAGCAGCCCGCCAAGCGCGAGGAAATCGCCCGGCTCTTCAGCCTCTGGCCGTTCACCGCGCAAGTGGTCTGCATCGCGATGCTGAACGCGGACACGCAAGGCGGGCAGGTGCTCTTCCAGGCCGAGGACTTCGAGGACGAGGCCGAGACGGGGCCGGTGAAGTTCGTGCCGTGCGCGGACGAGCACGAGCTCCTCACCGCATTTTGGGACGCGGCGAAGCACTACCAGCAAGTCGTCACCTTCAACGGGCGCGGCTTCGACGTGCCGTTCCTCTACCTGCGCTCCGCCTTGCTGAACGTCCCCATCACGCGCAAGGACTGGCTCGGCTACCGCTACGCCACCGCCCCGCATTGCGACCTCGCGGAGCAACTGACCTTCTACAGCGTCAGCGGGCGCGATGGAGCGGCGCGGAAATTCAACCTGGATTTCTACTGCAAGGCCTTGGGCATCGAGTCGCCGAAGAGCCACGGCGTTACCGGCAATGACATGCCCCGCATGATGGAGGAAGGCCGGCACAAGGAAATCGCCGACTACTGTCTCCGCGACGTGCACGCCACCGTGCAGCTCCACAAGATTTGGAAGGATCGGCTGGCGGGCATCAAGTAGGGAAATTCGAAATCCCAAGCTCCAAGTTCCAGAGAAGCTCCAAACATCAAAGGCGCTTGGCTGGTCAGCGCGGTTCGGCGAAACGACGAGCTCCCTTGGAGCTCGGGATTTGAAACTTGAAGCTTCCCCGACTTTGAACTTTGAACTTCGCGCCTTAAACTCCTATCTTCTGAAGCGTGTCCGAACCGGCTGAACTCCGCGCCAGCACGCGCTTTTGCGCGGTCTTCGGGCATCCGGTCCGGCACTCCGCCTCCCCCGCCATGCACAACCCCGCGCTCGCCGCGCTGGGCCTCGACTGGCGGTATCTCGCCTGCGACGTGCATCCCGACCGGTTGCGCGAGGCCATCGCGGGCGCGCAGGCGATGAAGTTCATCGGCCTCAATCTCACCATCCCGCACAAGCTCCTCGCCGTGGACATCGTGGATGAACTCGACGTGTCCGCGAAGACTTGGGGTGCGGTCAACACCGTGCGCTTCGAGGCGAAGGACGCGTCCGGCGCGTGGCAACCGCTGGCGATGGTGAACCCGGATGACATCGGCGAGCTGCGTTCCCACGGCTTTAACACGGACGCCGACGCCATCACGCGTTCGCTGCGCGAAGACCTCGGCTTCGAGCCGCGCGGCGCGAGCGTGCTGCTGCTTGGAGCGGGCGGCGCGGGTCGGACGGCGGCGCTCAAGCTGGCTTCCGAAGGCGTCGGCTCGCTCTGGCTCGTCAATCGCACCGTGAGCAAGGCGGAGGAAGTCGCGGCGGAGATTCGCACGCGCTTTCCGTCCGTGCGCGCACAGGCCGGCTGGCCGGACGCCGACGTTGATCTCGTATTGAACTCCACTTCGCTCGGCCTGAAACCCGGCGACGGCTCGCCGCTCGACGAGACAAAGTTCCCGCTGCGCCGCGCGCGCGCGGTGTATGACATGATTTACCGTCCCGCCGAGACGCCGCTGCTCTGCGCGGCGAAGGCCGCTGGCTGCAAGGTCGCGAATGGGCTCGGCATGTTGCTTTATCAGGGCACGAAGGCGCTGGAGATTTGGACCGGCCAGCCCGCGCCCGTGGAGTTGATGCGCGCGGCGCTGCTCAAGAACGTCTATGCCCGCGCCTGAGTCATCCACGCTGGCCGCGGTGCCGTTCCACTTCTGGTCGTTCACCTTCTTCGTGTTCGGCTGCATCGTCGGCAGCTTCCTGAACGTGTGCATTCACCGGATGCCGCTGGGCCAGAGCGTCGTCTCGCCGCCGTCGCATTGCCCGCATTGCCAGTATCAAATCCCCGGCTACCTCAACATCCCGCTGGTGACGTGGCTGTGGCTGCGCGGCAAGTGCGC
>CAMBZO010000113.1 GCA_945872195.1 Akkermansia muciniphila
GATGTCGAAGGAAGCTGGCGAGGAGTTGCCGAACTTCACCTGAGTGGCAGAGCTGAAACCCGTCCCGGTGATCGTCACGGTCGTTCCCGGAGCACCCACTGCGGGCGTGAAACTGGTGATGCTCTGGGCGTGGCCGGGCAATCCGACAGCGAGCCAGATCAGCGCGAGCAGGGCTTTGAGCAGTGATTGCTTCAACAGAGACACCGCCCTCACTCAATCAGATTTCCCCCCTACAGGCAAACGCGCAGGCCGTCTCGGCGGTCAGGAAAACTCCGTAGCCGCCGAGGTGAGGAGCTGGTAGCTGCCCGCCAGCAGCTCTTCCTGAAGTTGTGACAACTCGCGCTCTTCCCGCAGCAGCCAGGCTTCCACGTCGGGCCGCCGCCGCTTGCCCCGCGCCGCCGCCCGGCTCGCCGCGCGGAGGTTGTCCCACGCCGCCACGTCTGCCATGCTCCACCGCGTCAGTTGTCTTATGAATGCTCCCACACGCCCTCCGGTTTACCCGCTGTTGACGGACCTCATCGGCTGGACGCTCGACCGCACCGCCGGCCTGCCTAGGAGCCAGCGCTTCACTTTTGGCGAGCGCGTGGACCGCCTGACGCTGGACTGCCTGGAGCTGACGCTGGAAGCCATATACTCCCCGCCCACAGCCAAGGCCGCCCCGCTGCGACGGGTGAACCTGCTGCTCGAAAAACTCCGGGTCTTCTGGCGGCTCATCTGCGAGCGCGGCTGGATTAGCGCGCAGCAACTGCGCTTCGTCGCGGGCAAGCTCGATGAAATCGGACGCATGCTGGGTGGCTGGCTTAAATCACTGTCCGCAAATAAAAATTCGCCGCCGCTCCGCGGCGAGGGGAAAGAAGAATAGAGGGAAAGAGAGCAAAGGGTAACAGGGTAAAAGGGCACAGGGTCAAAGCCGCCAGCACTACCGCGACTGCCCACCCACCAACACACAACGAAACCCGTAGTTGTCGTAGCGAGAGTCGGGCGTGCGGTCGCTGCGATACGAGGACAACAGATTGCCCGCACCGCCGAAGTCCCACGAACCACCACGGAGCACACGGGCACCGTTCTTGCCATCAAAGAAATCCTCGCACCACTCCCACACGTTCCCACTCAGGTCAAACAGGCCGTGCGAGTTCGCCGCAAAGCTCCCCACCGGTGACGTGGTCGCGAAGCCATCGCGATAACCTTGAATGAACGTCGAGCTCGCGCCGAAAGCCGCGCCCGAGGTGATGTCCGCGAAGTTCCCCGCGCCCTGCGGCGGCGGGAACTGGTTCCCCCACGGATACACGCCGGCAAGCTTCATGTCCCGGGCCTCCGGCGTCGCCCCGTTCTCCTTGGGCAGCCCCACCGCCGCGCTCCATTCCAAGTCCGTCGGCAGGCGGTAGCTCGCACCCGCTGGCAGCCGGCCCTCCTGCCGTTCTTTCGCCGTGAGCCACGCGCAGAACGCCTTCGCATCGTCGTGGCTCACGTTCACTACCGGATGGTCCGGCGCAAAGCTGACCTTCTGGCCATTTAATTCCACGTTCTGCCACGAGGTGTCCACGCCACCGCGAGACTTCGCATACGCCTCGTAGTCCTGCTTGCGCGTCTCCCAGATGCTGAAGCTCACATCCGTCCCCGGCACCGGCACGAACTTCATCCCGAGGCTGTTCACAAACTCGTTGCCCGCCCCACGCCCCGGCACGCCCGGCTCGGGGACTTCCCCGGCTCCCGTCGTCTCGCGGAACTCCTCGAAAAGCACCGGGCTGAAGCGGCGCGCATTGCCGAGGTTGAACACGCGCCCGAGCAGCGCAAAGTCCGCGATGAAGTTCTGGCGCTTGATGCCCTTGGGCAGCCGCGCGAGGAGCGAGTTCATCTGCGCGTCCCCGGCCCCCTCATACTCCCGCAACTGCCGCCGCACGTCCGCCGGGTCTAGGTCCAGCTCGGAGGCCAGCGTGCGCGCCGTGATGTCCGCCTTGAACCGGCCGTAGAGCCAGCTCACCGGCTCCTCCGCCTGCGTGAACCACGCCTCCTCGGTCACGCCCGCGCGGCGCGCGGCGGCCTTGAACCGCGCGCCATCGTCGTTGAGCTGCCGGGTGAGCGCGCCCGCGTCCGCGTAGAGCCGGTCGAAGAGCCGCTGCTCCGCGTCGTCCAGCGCGTCGTGCGCCTGGCGGTGGGTGGAGGCGACATTGGCTTCACCGCCCTTGGGCTGGCGCATCCCGGCCGAGTGGCATCTCATGCACGAGACGCCATTCATCACCGCGCCCTGCGGGCCGTCCGGGTCCTTCACGATGCCGGTCGGGCCGCGCGGGATGACCGCGCCCTTCGCCGTGGAGAGCAGGTAGCCCTGCAGCCCGTTGGGCAGGCTCCAGATGATTTCCCCGCCATCGTGCTGGAAGGCCCGGCGGTAGTTCGCCTCCGGCGGGCCGAGGGGATTGCGAATGAGGTCGCCCGCGCCGCGCTCGTTGGCGAAGTCGTAGCTCTTCCAATAGTAGCCGCCCCCGGCCAGCGCGTGGCGCTCAATCATGCGGTTGGAGTCGGACACGCCCGAGTCGGTGAAGGCGGCGCGCTGCACGCGGCCCGCGCGGATGTTTTGCAGGGCGTGGAGGCCGAGCTGTTGCTCCAGCTTCGCATCGGAGTTCGGCAGGCTCGACTCGCCGGGCGCGGCGAGGAGCCGCTCGTAGAACGGGGGCTGCGTGGCGGCGAACACGAACCAGTCCGCACGGATGATGGGCAGCACCGTGCCGGTCACCTGCCGCGTGTCGCGCTCGGTCTTCGTGGGCAGCGGCGGCTCGATTTCGTAGGGATAGGCCGCAGCGAGCAGGTCCCACTTGGCCGCGTCCCAGCCGTAGTCGCGCAGGTCGAAGCGCAGCAGGACCTGGTCGGTGCCCAGCGCCACCGGCACCGCGATGCGCGACTCGGTGGAGAGGCTGTTGAGCGTCTTGCTGACGGCGGCGCGGTCGGCCCGGAGGCTCGCGGCGCTGTCGCCGGCGTTGCGGAGATTGTGCAGCGTGAGATAGCGGAAGTAACGGCGGCTGCCCGCGGGCGCGTCCTGCAAGTCCGCGAACGCGGCGCGGAACAGCTCGGCGCGCTTGATGACGGTGGAGGAGGGCGGACCGTCTGCCGTGCCGGGGGTGTTCCCGGCAATCCACTGGCGCAGGAGGTTGACCTGCGCGGGGGTGAGGCGCGCGCCCTTGGGCGGCATGCGGTCGTCCTCGGAAGGCTCGATGACTTTCTGAATGATGGACGAGTCGGCGGGGTTGCCGAGGATGAGGGCCTTGACCTTGTCGAGTTCGGCGCGGGTGCTCTGGGCGTCGAGGAACATCTGCTTGTTGCCCTTGCGCTTGTTGGCGGGCAGGTCGCGCCCGTGGCACTCGGCGCAGCGCTGCTCGAAGAGCTGCTGGACCTGGCGCTCGACGCCGGCCGCCGGCTGGGCGTGAGCCGGAAGAGCGAAGGCGAGCAACGCCAGCAGAAAGAGAGGCCTCATATTGAGATGCGCGGACGTTAGGAACGGGGAGGGCGCTTGTCAACGAGAGCGGGGCTGGCAGGAGCCGTGTAGCCGACGACGTGAGGAGGCGGATGGGAGCGGGCCGTGCGAGGGAATCCGCCTTCTTACGTCGTCGGCTACGGGACGGAAGGTAGGGCGCGGTGTCCTCACCGCGCCGCGGGGCAGGACGGTCTTGGTTCTGGCGACGCGGCGTAGCCGGCACGGACGAGCGTCGGCCGCGCGGCGCGCTGGGGACAGCGCCGCCCTACCCGGCGGCGCGCGGCGCGCGGCGTTCACGCCGCTTCAGGGTTCGCAGGGCATGGCGGGTTCGTAGCTGGCCGGACGTGCCACCGTGAAGCGGCCTGAAGGCCGCGCGCCGGGGGGCTGCGTTCGTAGCCGCCGAGGTGAGGAGGCTACCCGCCGAGATACGCGCTCTTCACCTGCGGGTTGCTGCGGAGCTTGGCGGACTCGTCTTGCAGGAGCACGCGGCCCGTCTCCAGCACGTAGCCGAAACGGGAGACTTCGAGGGCGAGGTTCGCGTTCTGCTCGACGAGCAGGATGGTGATGCCCTGCTGCTGGTTGATCTCCACGATCTTCTGGAAAATAGTCTTCACGAGCAGCGGCGCGATGCCGAGGGAGGGTTCATCCAGCATGAGGAACTTGGGCTTGCTCATCAGCGCGCGGCCGATGGCCAGCATCTGCTGCTCGCCGCCGGAGAGCGTGCCGGAGATTTGCTTCGCCCGTTCTTTCAAGCGCGGGAAGACGTTGAAGACGTAGTCCATGTCCGCTGCGATGCCGGGCTTGTCGCTGCGGAGGTAGGCGCCCATCTGCAAGTTCTCCAGCACGGTGAGGTTGGCGAAGACCATGCGGCCCTCGGGCACGTGCGCGAGGCCGAGCTGCACGATCTCGTGCGCGGGCAGGTTCGTGATGTTCCGACCCTCGTAAATCACCTCGCCCGCCTGCGCCCGCTGCAAGCCGGAGATGGCGCGCAAGGTCGTCGTCTTCCCCGCGCCATTGCCGCCAATGAGCGTGACGATGTCGCCCTTTGGCACGGAGATGGAGACGCCGTGGAGCGCGGCGATTGCGCCGTAGCTTACCGAAAGATTTTTCACTTCGAGCATCGTCAGGCTTCCTTGGGGTGTTCCTCGCCGAGATACGCTTCGATGACTTTGGGATTGCGCCTCACTTCCGTCGGCGTGCCTTCGGCGATCTTCACTCCGTAGTCGAGCACCGCGATGCGCTCGCAGATGCCCATGACGACTTGCATGTCGTGCTCCACCAGCAGGACGGCGAGGCGATACTTGTCCTTGATGAAGCGGATGAGTTGCATCAGCTCGACTTTCTCGGTCGGGTTCATCCCGGCGGCGGGTTCATCCAGCAGCAGCAGCTTCGGGCGCGTGGCGAGGGCGCGGACGATTTCCAACCGGCGCTGGTCGCCGTAGGGCAGGCTCTTGGCCGGTGCGTCGGCGAATTTTCCGAGCTTGAAAAGCTCCAGCATGTCCATGACCTGCGCGGCGATTTCCTTCTCCTCGTTCCGAAAGACCGGCCCGCGCGTGAGCGAGTGCGCGACGCCGCTGACGACGTGCAGGTGGAAGGCGACGCGCACGTTGTCGAAGACCGAGAGCGACGGGAAGAGGCGGATGTTTTGGAACGTCCGCGCGATGCCGTGCTCGGTGATCTCGTAGGGTGCGAGGCCGTGGATGTCGTGGCCGCCGAACGCGATGCCGCCCTCGGTCGGCTCATAGACGCCGGTGATGAGGTTGAAGACAGTGGTCTTACCCGCGCCGTTCGGCCCGATGAGCCCAAAGAGCTGGTCGGGCTGAATCTGAAGGTCCAGCGCGTTGACCGCTGTCAGGCCGCCGAAACGGATCGTGCAAGCGCGCACGTCGAGCAGCGGGGCGGTTGAGGCGGGCGCGGACATTGTTTCGCACGAAACTGGAAACGAAAAGCGGAGGCGTTGTCGAGTCTGCGAATCAACGGAACGTTCAAACGCGATGGCGGAAGGAATGATTGGCTGCTGCTTCGGTTGGCCTGTCATTGGCAGTTGCAGTCGCGCGGCCAGCCAGCATGATGCCGGCGCCAGCGGAGAAACAACTATGCCGCTGGTGAGTCAACCGCAGTATAAAGCTAAACATATGGGCGATAAATCCCCCAAGGCCACGCAGAAGAAGTCCACCCAGAAGCAGACCAAGGTCTCCAGCGCCGACCTGAAGAAGAAGCAGGCCGCCGCCGCCAAGCCTGCGGCCAAGAAGAAGTAGCCTCCCCTCAACTGTCCCTCCCGATGTGAAAACCGGGAGGGGCAGGTTTCGCAATCGCCCCGTTTCCAAAACCCAGCCTGCTCCCATGTCAAAGCTGCTCAAACTCCAACAAGGTCAGGTCTGGAAAATGGGCGAGAGCTTCCTGCGCATCACGCGTCTGGAACGGATGGCGGTGGAATACAAGTGCGCGACGGGCCCTGCTGGCAAAGGCGCCACGCTCCATTCAGTCACGAAGAAGGAATTCTGCCGCCTGATAAAAAGCGCCGTCCTCCAGCCCTCCGCCCCCGCGCCGCTGCCAAGGCCCGCCCGCCCGGAGTGAGGGTGACTTCGGCTTCCCAGCCGTCCCGCGTCCGCAGTTTGTGACGCGTGCGGCTACCGGTGACCGTTCGGCCACCGTCCCGCGTTCCCGCCCGCGTCTGCGCCTCTCCGCGCACGCCAAAAGCCACACGTTGCTCCATCAGCTCTTGCAGGAACCAGTTGCCTGCCTGTTCAACAACACCCGATGCCAACAGAGAGTTCCTTCCGCCTCCGGCAAAAACTTCCTCCTTAACCTCCCGAAGCCGCGCGCGCATACTCCCGTCAACTTTCAGCCGACACGATGCGCCCGCTCAACGACTCGCCCTATCACCGCCTCGCCCCGCCGCGCCCGCAGTCGCGCCGCGAGTTCCTTCAGCAAAGTGGCGGCGGCCTCGGCGGCCTCGCGCTCGCGAGCCTGCTGGCCTCGGAGAAGACTGTGGCGGCCGAGGTCGCCTCCCGCATTCCGCATTTCCCCGCGAAAGCGAAGCGCGTCATCCAGCTCTTCATGGCCGGTGCCGCCAGCCACCTCGACCTCTTCGATTTCAAGCCTGAGTTGGTGAAGCGCGACGGCCAGCCCAGCGATTTCGGCGAGGCCGTCGAGGCGTTTCAGAACGGTCTCGGCCCTTGGAAGAAGCCCGTGTGGGACTTCAAGCCCTACGGCCAGTCCGGCAAAATGTTCAGCGACGCCGTCGCCGACCTCGGTTCCGTCGCGGATGAACTCGCCTTCATCCACAACGTCGTCGGCAAGACTGGCGTCCACTCGCAGGCCACGTTCCTGCAGGCCACCGGCTTCAACCTCCCCGGCTTTCCCGGCATGGGCAGTTGGGTTAGCTACGGCCTCGGCACGGAGAATGAGAACCTGCCCACCTTCGTCGTCCTCCCCGACCATCGCGGCCTCGCGAGCAACGGCACGAAGAACTGGGACGCCGCGTTCCTCCCGCAGCAGCACAGCGGCACAGTGATTTATCCTGGCACCGAGACGCCCATCGCGGACCTCTTCCCCCACAAGCAAGGCACCTTCGTCACCCGCGATAGCGAGGCCGCCGCGCACGCCGTGATGGCAAAACTGAACCAAGCCCACGCCGCCTCCCGCGCGGGCGATGGTCGGCTCGAATCCCGCATCCGCAGCTACGAACTCGCCGCGCGGATGCAACTCGCCGCGCCCGAGGCCCTCGACATCTCGCGTGAGCCTGACTACCTGCTGCGCGCCTACGGCATCAACAACTCGCGCAAGGAATGGCCCAAGGAAATCAACGCCGAGGAGGAGGCCGACATCTTCGGGCGCAAGTGCCTCGTCGCCCGTCGGCTGCTGGAGCGCGGTGTGCGCTTCGTGCAAATCTGGAGCGGCAACGACAACGGCTTCCCCCGCCGCAACTGGGATTCGCACGAGGACATCGAGCGCGACCACGGCCCGCTCGCGCGCGGCATGGCCCGCGGCGCGTCCGCGCTCATCCAAGACCTCAAGCAGCGCGGCCTGCTCGACGACACCATCATCCTCTGGACCACGGAGTTTGGCCGGATGCCCAGCACGCAAGGTGGCAAGGGCCGCGACCACAACCCCTTTGTCTTCACGAACTGGCTTTGCGGCGGCGGCATCAAGCGCGGCGTCACGCACGGCGAGAGCGACCCCTGGGGCTACAAGCCGCTGAACCGCGAGCACCCCACCACCTGCTACGACATCCACGCCACCATGCTCCACCTGCTCGGCATCCAGCACGAGCAGCTCACCTTCCGCCACAACGGCATCGACCGCCGCCTCAC
>CAMBZO010000114.1 GCA_945872195.1 Akkermansia muciniphila
GCTCCGCCACGGCTGGCTTGCGCTGCGGGGGAAACGATTATTACTCTGTTGCCAATGAAACTTGCCTCGCTGCTCACCGCCTTCGTCTGCACTGCCACGTTCGCTGTTGCCGCTGATAACTGGCCGCAGTTCCGCGGCCCGACCGGTGACGGCCAGTCCACCGCCAAGGGTCTGCCCGTGACGTGGAGCGAGACCGAGAACGTGAAGTGGAAGACGCCCATCCACGACAAGGGTTGGTCCTCACCCGTGATCTGGGGCGACCAGATTTGGCTCACCACCGCCACGACGAATGGCTCTGAGCTGTTCGTGCTCACGCTCGACAAGAACACGGGCAAGGTGATCCGCGACGTGAAGCTGTTCACGGCGGAGCAGCCGGCATTGTGGATGAAGTTCAACAGCTACGCCTCGCCCACGCCCGTCATCGAGGAAGGCCGCGTGTATGTGAGCTTCGGCGAGGCGGGCACGGCGTGCCTCGACACGAAGTCGGGCAAGGTGCTGTGGGAGCGGCGGGACTTGCACTGCAATCACTATCGCGGCGCTGGCTCCTCGCCGATTCTCCACGGGAACCTGCTCATCCTTCACTTCGATGGCGCGGACGAGCAGTTCCTCGTCGCGCTGGACAAGCAGACTGGAAAAGACGCGTGGAAGGTGAAGCGCTCGACGGATTACCGCGACCTCGGGCCCGACGGGAAGCCGAAGGCCGAGGGCGATATGCGCAAGGCCTACGGCACACCGCAAATCGCGACCATCGAGGGCAAGCCCGTCCTCCTGAGCAACGGCGCGAAGGCGCACTACGGCTATGACCCGCTGACGGGGAAGGAACTTTGGCAGGTCGAGAACCAGCCGTTTCACTCCACCGGTGCGCGGCCCATCTTTGGAAACGGTCTGATTTACTACTCCTGCGGGTTTTCGAAAGGACAATTCTACGCCATCAAGCCGCCGCCCGCGTCCGCGTGGAAAGCGGGGAACCTCCTCGACGCCTCCAAGGATGCCGACGCGGATCCGAGCAAGCCGCAGCTCGTGTGGCGACTCATCAAGGGCGTGCCCGAAACGCCCTCACCCATCCTGCACGATGACTTGCTGATGCTGGTGGACAACGGCGGCTTCGCCAGCGCGGTCGAGGCGAAGACCGGCAAGGTGCTGTGGTCCGAGCGCGTGCTGAAGGCAGTGTATGCCTCGCCCATCTGCGCGGAAGGCCGCGTGTTTGCGTTTGACCGCGAGGGCAAGGGCGCGGTGTTCGCAGCGGGTCGGGAATTCAAGCTGTTGGGCGAGAGTAAACTCGACGGCTCGGTCGAGGCCGCTCCCATTGCCAGTGGTAAGGCGCTCTACGTCCGCACGTCGAAGGCACTGTATCGGATTGAGAAGTGAGCGGGGTCGGGTCCTTTGCGTGAGGCATTCGTTCAGCCCAGAAAGAGCAGGCTCACCAAGTTGACGTAAAGCGCCGCGAGGAGGTCATCCACCGTCACGCCCCAGCCGCCGGGGAGCGACTGGCTCTGGTGCACGGGCCAGGGTTTCCAAATGTCAAAGAGGCGGAACGCGGCGAAGATGCCGATGACGCCAAGCCAGTTGTTCCCGCTGAGGAAGTAACTGACCCCGGGCATCTGTCCGGTCACGTGAATCTGGCTCACCACCCATGCGCTGAAGCACAACGGGACGGCGATGATTTCATCCAGCACGACGGAGCCGGGGTCTTTCTCGCCGAGGGCCTTTTCCGCTCGGCCGCAAATCCAGACGCAGAGTGGGATGCTAAAAAGAATGCCGCCGAAGAAGACCCAGAGCGAACCGGTCGCAACGAGACCAGCGAACCAGAGCAGGCCGACGACGGAACCCCAAGTGCCCGGCCCGGGCTTGAGGCGACCGGAGCCGAAGCCTTGCGCCACCCAGACGACGGGGTCGAAGCCGCTCACATGTCCTCCAAATAAATCTGCCGGTTCTTCCAGAGGTAGATCGCGCCGGAGGTGAACGTGAGAATCACCGTCACCCAAAGGGAGAGGTGCGCGAGCCACGGCAGCAGCAGGCCGAACGCGTCCCGGAGCCACGGCCACCACTCGACGTGCGCGTCCAGCACCAGCAGCGTGATGATCGCGACAATTTGCGAGATGGTCTTGTGCTTGCCAAACCGCTCGGCGGCCAGCGTGACGCCTTTGGAGGCCGCGAGCAGGCGCAGCCCGGTGATGGCCAGCTCGCGCGCGACGATGATGACGGCCATCCACGCCTCGACGCTCACGGCGGGCAACGCGCCCGTGTCGGGATTAAACTTGGCACGCTCCACCAGCGCGATGAAGGCGGAGCAGGTGAGAATCTTGTCCGCCAACGGATCCATCAGGATGCCGAAGTTGGTGATGAGCTTGCGCTCGCGCGCGATTTTCCCGTCCAAGTAATCCGTTATCCCCGCGATGCTGAAGAGCACGAGCGCGATGGTGTCGTTGACCGGCGAGCGCGAGAACATCGCCACGAGGAACAAGCCCGTGAGGACGAAGCGCGAGACGGTAAGTTGGTTGGGGAGGTTCACGCAGCGTTTGCAGTCTCCTCAAACCGGCTCCGCGATCAAGTCATAGTCGGTGTGGCCAATGACCTTTACCTGCGCGAAGCCACCGACGGGCAGCTTGCCGCGCACATAGACCCGCCCGTCAATGTCCGGCGCGTCGGCTTCGCCGCGCGCGACGAGGTAGTTGCCCTTGAGCTGGGCCATGTGCTCGTCCGTCTCGCGGATGAGGCCGTGCTCCCACGAGGCGACTTTCGCGGCCTGGAGTTCCTTCGCGGAGGCACCGCCCTCGACGAGCACCTTGAGGGTGCGGCCCACGAAGCTTTCCGAGACGGAGCGGGCGACTTCGTGCTGCGCGGCCATCGCGAGTTCGCGGCGGCGTTGCTTCACCTTGTCGGTGAGTTGGCTGGTCATCTTGCCGGCGATGGTGCCGTCCTCCTGCGAGTAGGCGAAGATACCGAGGCGCTCGAACTTCGTCGCGCGGATGAAGTCGAGCAGCGTGTCGAAGGCCGCCGCCGTCTCGCCCGGGAAGCCGACGATGAAAGTGGTGCGCAGCGCGATGCCCGGCACGCCGGCGCGGATGCGGGCGATGAGGTCGCGGATGTATTGGCCGCTGGTCTCGCGGCGCATGCGGGCGAGCATGTCGTCGTGGATGTGCTGGAGCGGCATGTCCACGTAGCGCGCGACCTTGGGGCACTCGGCGATGGTTTGGATGAGCTCGTCGGTCCAGTGCGCGGGGTGGGTGTAGAGCAGGCGAATCCAGAAGTCGCCCTTGAGCGCGTTCAGTTCGCGCAGAAGCGAGCAAAGCGTCGTGGCATCGGCGGGCAGGGAGCTGGCGGCGGCGCGGAACTTCTCGGGCGAAGAGATGGCGCGGGTGTGATTGGCGCGGAGGTCGAGGCCGTAGTAGGTCGAGTCTTGGGAGATGAGGTTGAGCTCCTTCACGCCGTCCTTAATCAACGCCTTGGCCTCCGCGACGATGTCGGCCTGCGTGCGGCTGCGGTGGCTGCCGCGCATCCGGGGGATGATGCAGAAGCTGCACGGGTGGTTGCAGCCCTCGGCAATCTTCACGTAGGCGAAATGCTTCGGGGTGAGGCGGAAACGCGGCGTCTCGAAGTCGGGGATGTAAACGGGTCGCGCCGTGACGTTGAAGACGGGTTGAGAGTTGAGAGTTGAGAGTTGAGATCCTGGCGTCAGGACGGTCTTGGTTTTGCCGAACGCGTCTTTGCCCCGGAGGGATTCGTCGGCGTCGTGAGCGGCGGGCTTGGCTTTGTCCAAGTCGGCGAGGGCCTTGGCGACTTTGAACTTTGGACTTTGGACTTTGGACCCGGTTGCACTTTGGACTTTGGACTTCCTCCGCTCGATTGCTTCGCGCACCAGTTCGCCGACTTGCGCGACTTGGTCGATGCCCATGAAGGCGTCCACCTCGGGTAAGAGCTTCGGCAGCTCTTCGCGGAAACGCTGGCTGAGGCAGCCGGAGACGATGATCGCCTGGCCGCGATGGTTCGCCTCGCGGACGGCGACGGACTCGAGGATGGCGTCCACGCTCTCCTCCTGCGCCGCGTCAATGAACGAGCAGGTGTTGACGATGACGGCGTCGGCGGTGGCGTCGTCGTTGGTGATTTCCGCGCCGGACTTGAGGAGCGAGCCGAGCATGATCTCGGCGTCCACGAGGTTCTTGGCGCAGCCGAGGGAGATCATGCCCACGCGCACAGGGCGGGGGGGAACAGGTTTCGATTTATTGGTCACGAAAGTTGGGCTTCGGAATTGCGGAGCACGCTAAATTTACTGCCTAAACTGCGAGGCGGCGCAGGCCGGCGCCGGTCATTTCTGCGCCGGTGCGTTGGTCGGCACGGCAGCGGGAGGGAAAGGCAGATACTCGACGCTCTTCTCCGCCGGGGCTTTGTAGTAGCCGGGGCCGAGGTTGGAGAGCGGATCGGCGGACTGGTGACGGCGCCAGACGGTGTAGCTCCAGACGGCGAGTGACACGAGCAGCGCGAGCGCGATCAGCGGCAGGAGCAGGCGGAGGTTGAGCTTGGAAAGCTCGAGCGTGACCCAGTCCAGCACTCCCTTTTCGCGGCGAATCAGGCTGGGTGGTTCGGCGAATTCCTTGGTCAACGCCAGTTCCGCGTCGAGGTCGACGAGGAGGTTGGGCACGTCGAGCTTGTAATGGCGGGCGAGCGACTTCGTGTAGCCGCGGATATAAACCGGCGCGCTGAACGGGCTGAAGTTGCTTTCCTCGAGAGAGGTGATGTGGTCGGACTTGATCTTGGTGGCTTCGGCCACTTGGGACACGGTGAAGCAGCGCGTTTCGCGCGCTTTCCGGAGTTGTTCGCCCACGCTGCTGCTGGCCATGTGCGGTTAGGAAAGCAGTTCGTTGCGAGGGAAAGCAACCACGGAAACCGGGCGGGCGCTCAAATCGGCGCGGGCGCGGGCGCGCCGAGGCCGGGTTCGAGCGGGGGCGGCGTGGAACGCGGTGGCTCGGGGATGGGCGTGCCGGCGGGGGCACCGATCATCGGCGTGGCAGTGAGCGCGGCGGGTGGCGGCGGGTTGGTCATCTTGCCGGTGCGCACGATTTCCTCGACCTGTGCGCCATCCAAGGTTTCAAACTCGAGCAGCGCCTTGGCAATGACTTCGAGCTTGTCGCGGTTGGCATCGATCACGTGCTTCGCGGCGGCGTAGCTCTCGTCAATGATGCGCTTCACCTCGGCATCAATCTCCATCGCCGTGTGCTCGCTGTAGTCGGTGCGCCGGCTGATTTCGCGCCCGCCATAAAACTCACTCTCGCCTGCGTAGTTGATCATGCCCAGCTTGTCGCTCATCCCAAGCTGGCAAACCATCGCACGGGCAATCTGCGTGGCCATCTGGATGTCGCCGGAGGCGCCGCTGGAAATGTCATCGGCGACGATTTCCTCGGCGATGCGGCCCGCCATGGCGACGGCGAGGTCGTCCATCAAATGCTTGCGGCGCTGGCTGAAAACATCTTTCTCCGGGAGCATCATGGTGAGGCCGAGAGCGCGGCCGCGGGGGATGATGGTGACCTTGTGGAGCGGGTGCGTGTGCTGGAGCAGGACGTTGACGAGCGCGTGACCGGCCTCGTGCCAAGCGGTGTGCTGCTTCTCCTCGTCGGTCATGGCAAGGCTGCGGCGCTCACGGCCCCAGCGAACCTTGTCGCGAGCCTCGTTGAGCTCCGTCATGCCGACGGCTTTCTTGTTCTGCCGGGCCGCGAGGAGAGCCGCCTCGTTCAACAGGTTCGCGAGTTCCGCGCCGGAGAAGCCGGGCGTGCCGCGCGCGATGACGGAGAGCTCAGCGGCGGGGTCCATCTTAATGTTGCGCGCGTGGACCTTGAGAATGGCCTCACGACCGCGCACATCGGGGAGGTTGACGGTGATCTGACGGTCGAACCGGCCGGGACGGAGCAGGGCGGGGTCGAGCACGTCGGGACGGTTTGTCGCGGCGATGATGATGATGCCCTCGGTCGTGTCGAAGCCGTCCATCTCGACGAGGAGCGCGTTGAGCGTCTGCTCGCGCTCGTCGTTGCCGCCGCCCAGGCCGATGCCACGGCTGCGTCCCACGGCGTCGATCTCATCAATGAAGATGAGGCAAGGCGTGGTCTTGCGGGCCTGCTCAAACATGTCGCGCACACGGCTCGCGCCGACGCCGACAAACATCTCCACGAAGTCCGAGCCGCTGATGCTGAAGAATGCGGCGTCCGCCTCTCCCGCGATGGCCTTGGCGAGCAGCGTCTTGCCCGTGCCGGGCGCGCCGATCATCAGGATGCCTTTAGGAATGCGCCCACCAAGCTTCTGAAATTTCTTCGGGTCCTTGAGGAACTCGACCAGTTCGCTGACCTCGTCCTTCGCCTCCTCGATCCCGGCCACATCCTTGAACGTGGTCTTGTTCTTGTCCTTGGAGAGCATCTTCGCCTTGCTCTTGCCGAAGCTCATGGCGCTCTTGCCGGCCATCTTGAGGTTGCGGATGAAGAAGAAGTAGATGAGCGCGCCAAAAAGCAGGATGGGGAGCAGGCTGACGACCACGGACCAGAAGAGCGTGTTCGGCTCCTTGGTGACGAAATTGCCATTTGCCAGCAGCTTCTCGACGAGCTTGTCGGTGACGGGAATCTTGATGACGAATGGCGACTCCTTCTCCTTGCCGTCCACGAGCACAGGTTTGCCGCTATCGCCGACCTCGATGTAGTTGCCGGTGATCTCGCGCAGGTCGGAGGTCTGCGGGTTGTAAGTTATCTTTGCGCTGCGGACCAAGTTGGCATCCACTTTTTCGATGAACTCCTTGTAGCCGAGGATTTTTGCTTGAGGCTGGCCGGGCTTCTTGAAGGTCAGCAGTGCCACTATCGCCAGCACGATAGCCAGCCAGACGAAGAGGGTCTTGGTCCCCAGCTTCGTGTCCTCGTTCGAGTCGTTCTTGCCGTTCTCCGGCTTGTGTTGGTTGTCAGACATTTTTCTAAGGCCCCAGACCGTAGCACCCGGCATGGACTGAGGCAACAGCGGGTTCGTCAGGAAATGGCTGAGCCGAAAGCCAGTTTTTAATGGCGATACGCCAGATAACCGGCCCCGTTGCGCACGTCAGTGGCCGGTCGCGCGCAGAAGCGTGTGCTGGGCCTTGTTGAACTCCGCCACCGCCGCCACGTAGTCGCTGCGGGCGCGGGTCAGTTCCTGCTCGGCGAAGATGTTTTCCAGCACCACGCCGAAGCCGCGTTCCTTGCGCTCGCGGGTCAGGCGGAAGGCTTCCTCCGCCGTGGCCAGGGCGCGTTTGAGCGTGGCGAACTGGGCGGTGAGGGAGTGTCCGCTGGTATGGGCCTCGACGACTTGGCGGATGATTTCGTCCTTCGCCTTGTCGGCGGCGAGCGAGGTCGCGGCGAGGCGGGCGGTGGCGGACTTTTCGCGGGCAGAATCGAAAATGCCGCCGGGGCCAAGCCGCCAGCCGAGCGTGAGCGCGACGCTCTCGGTGTCGCCAAAACTGCCGGTGCTGCTGCCGCGTCCGCCGCCGAGACCGCCGAGGAACGCCTGCGCGCCGAGGCTGGGAATCAGCGGCCCGACGGTGGCGGCGTCGCGTGTCTTCTTCGCGGCGGCGGTGAGGGCCGCGCCTTGCTTCAGTTCGGGCCGCGTGCTGAGGGCTTGGGCCACGAGTGAATCAAGCGCGGCGTTTGTGGAAGTGAGGATGACCGGGAGCAACTCGTTGTCAGCGGGAAGCAGATCAACTGAAGGGTCAA
>CAMBZO010000115.1 GCA_945872195.1 Akkermansia muciniphila
GGCTCTATGGAACGACTGCCTGGCTTCCGGGACTTCTATCCCGAACCGCTGCCTCCGACGAAGGACGAGCTGTGGAGCATGGACGCCCGCAACCACATCTTCGACACGTGGCGCGCGGTCGCCCGCCGCTACGGCTTTCGCGAATACGACGGTCCCCCGCTGGAGCCGCTGGAGCTTTACACCAACAAGTCGGGCGAGGAAATCGTCGGCCAGCTCTTCAACTTCCTAGACAAGGGCGAGCGCGCCGTGGCCATGCGTCCCGAGATGACGCCGACCCTTGCGCGCATGGCCGCCGCGCACGAGCGCGCCTACAAGAAGCCCTTCAAGTGGTTCTCCATTCCGCAGCTCTTCCGCTACGAGAAGCAGCAGAAGGGCCGCAAGCGCGAACACTTCCAGCTCAACTGCGACATCCTCGGCGAGACCGACCGCGCCGCCGACGCGGAACTCATCGCGCTGCTCATCGACACGCTGCGCGCGCTCGGGCTGACCCGCGCGGACTTCGTCGTGCGCCTCAGCAGCCGCGGCGCGTGGGCCGACTTCTTCGCCAGCCGTTGCCCTGACGCCACGAAGGCCTACGACTTCTTCCAAGTGGTGGACAAACTCGATCGCACGCGTCCCGAGGTGAGCACCGAACAGCTCGCCCCGCTCGGCTTCAAGTTGGAGGAAGTCCAAGCCTTCATCACCAGCGGCCAGCCCAACGCGGAACTTCAACTCATCCTCGACCAACTCGCCGCGCGCGGCCTCGCGGACTTTGTGAAGTTGGACTACGGCGTCATCCGCGGCCTCGCCTACTACACCGGCCCCGTCTTTGAAGCCTTCGACATCAAGGGCGAGTTCCGCGCCATCTGCGGCGGCGGACGCTACGACCAGCTCATCAAGCAAGTCAGCGGAGGCAAGGTGGACCTGTCCGCGCTCGGCTTTGGCATGGGCGATGTCGTCCTCTTCGAGTTGCTCAAGTCGCGCGGGCTGCTGCCGCAGTTCACCGCAGGCCTCGCCGCCTACGTGCTCATCGAGGACGAAACGCTCCGTGGGGATTCGCTGCGTCTCGTCCAGCAACTTCGCGAGGCCGGGCTGGCCATCGAGTTCAGCCTGACGCCTGCGAAAGGCGACAAGCAATTCAAGCGCGCCCTCGATCTGAACGCCGCCCACACGGTCCGTCTGGAGAAACAAGCGGATGGCAACCTCCTGGTGAAACTGAAGCACATGAAGTCCCGCGAGGAAGCCGCGCTGACTCCCGAGGATGCTCTGAAGCGCATCCTCGCCGCCCGGTAGCAGCTCGTTCATGCGGAACGCTGTCGGTGCGGCCCATCTGAAGTGGCTTCGGAAGGGCTGTAAGCCGATTTCTGTCTTCGCCCTTGCGGACGGAGAGGATCATTTGTCTCAGCAGCCAATACCCGGAACCCATCCCGCTTGCGCGGAAACTGGAGCGAGCCGCTCCGTTGGTTCCCTATTTGGCCTTGCACCCGATGGGGTTTTCCATGCCCCCGCGCTTGCGCTTGGGGCGGTGCGCTCTTACCGCACCTTTTCACCCTTGCCCCGCCGGTTGCCCGGCGTGGCGGTCTAATTTTCTGTGGCACTGTCCGTCGGTCCGCCTCTCGGCGAACCGCCCGCGTGTATCTCCGGCTGAACCGGAGTTACGCGGCATCGCGCCCTGTGGTGTTCGGACTTTCCTCCCCCAGCGCGAGCCGGGAGCGATCCTCCGCCCTTCCGAAGCCGACGGGACAGTAGGGCAACTGGGAGCAGGAGCAAGGCTGGCAATGCCTCAATTAAAGCAAAAACGAGATGCCTTCTCCCATTCCCATCAGTGCAGATCAGCAGTGGTGCTCAGGCAAACTTACCGGGATTCAGGATGCCGCGTGGGTCGAGGGCGCGCTTCACGACACGGTGCAAGTCGCGCACGTCCTGGTTCGCGGCGAGCGGCCACCACGCTTTCTTCGCCAGGCCGATGCCATGCTCGCCAGTGATGACGCCCCCCCAGGCGAGAACTTGCCGGAAGAGATCGTCGAGCGCGGCGTCGGCGCGGGCGCGGCTGCCGGGCTGGGTGTAGTCCACCATCACGTTGACGTGGATGTTGCCATCGCCCGCGTGGCCAAAGCACGCGATGGGGAGGCCATGCTTTTTTTGCAGCCGCGCGGCGAAGCGAAACAGTTCCTCCAACCGCCCGCGTGGGACGACGATGTCTTCGTTCAGCTTCGTCAGGCCGGTGTCACGGAGGCTGTAGCTGAATTCGCGGCGCAGGCCCCAGAGCTGCTCGACGGATTCCGCGCCGAAAGCGTGGTTGACGAAGATCGGCTTCTGCACGGCGACGAGTGCCTCCAGGTCATCCATCTCGGAGCGGACGGAATGTGTTTGGCCATCCAACTCCACGAAGAGCATCGCGCGGCAGCCAGCGAGCTGCTCGCTCTTCGTGCGCTGGTAGGCGGCGGCGAGGGTGAACTCGTCGGCGATTTCCAGCGCGCAGGGCAGAAAGCCGGCCTTGAAAATGGCGGCGAGGGAACGCGTAGCCGCGCGCGTGGTGTCGAAGCCGACGCCGAGCAGCGCGCGGGAGGGCGGGAGCGGGAGGAGCTTCAGCGTGGCCTCGGTCACGACGCCGAGCAAACCCTCGGAGCCGACGAACAGACGGTGCAGGTCAAAGCCGGTCTTGTTCTTGTGGCAACGGCTGCCGAGCCGCACGAGGCGGCCGTCGGCCAGCGCGACTTGCAGGCCGAGGACGTAGTCACGGGTGACGCCGTATTTCAAGCAGCGCGGGCCACCGGCATTGGTGGCGATGTTGCCGCCGAGCGAGCAGTCGGCCCGGCTGGCGGGGTCGGGCGGGTAGTAGAGACCGCGCTTCTCGACGGCGGCCTGGAGCTTGGCGGTGACGACGCCGGGCTGGACCACAGCGACGAAGTCACGGGGGTTGATTTCCCGGATGCGATTCATCCGCGCGACGGAGAGAGCGATGCCGCCGCGCACCGGCACGCAGCCGCCGACATAGCCGTAGCCCGCGCCGCGCGGCGTGACCGGGACACGGTGCTCGTGGGCGATGCGCAGCACGGCGGCGACCGCCTCGGCCGTCTTCGGCAGGGCGACGATGTCGGGCAGGTGCGAGGCGAACCACTTGTCGCCGGCGTGGGCGGCGCGGGCGGCATCGTCCACACGGAGCTCGTCAGCGGCGAGGGCGCGGCGGAGTTGGGGAAGAACTAGGCGGTCGTTCACGCGGGGAGGATTAAGCGTAGGATTAGGATTAAGCGCAAGAGGGGCGCAGCGGCTGGCGGCTCGCAATCTGAATCCTAATCGTAATTTTTCTCCTCCGGCCCCGCGCCACTCCCATCATCCCGCACGAGTTCCAGCGCCGCCTCCACGTCCACTTCCGGCACTTGCACGCGGATGCCGCCGATGGCGAGCGCGTAGCCGTCCACGCTCAGGGCTGCGAGCTCGCCGGCGACGAAGACGTGCAGGCCGGCTGCTTCGAGGCGGGACCGGATGAGTTGCGCCTCGCCGGGGTTGAAGGCGGTGAAGATTGTGACGAGTTGCATGGCATCAGGGAGCGTGGACGTTGGCGGTGCCCGGTGTGACCTTCGCATCCGCGAAAGCCATCGTCCCGGTGGCGCTTTGGAGCAGGCTCATGACTTGCACCTCGATTGAGTGGCCGATGAACTTCTGCGCGTTGTTCACGACGACGAGCGTTCCGTCGCTGAGGTAGCCCACGCCCTGGCCCTTGTCCTTGCCCTCGCGGACGATTTTGAGCGTGAAGACTTCGCCGGGTAGTATCACTGGCTTCAGCGCGGCGGCGAGTTCGTTGAGGTTGACGTGCTTGACGGACTGCAGCTCGGCGACTTTTCCGAGGTTGTGGTCGTTGGTGTAAAGGCAGGCGTGAAGAGACTTGGCGAGGCGGATGAGCTTGGCGTCGGTTTCCGTTTCCTCGGACACCTCGGCGTCGTGGATTTTCACCTCGTTGGCCTTGTTGCGCTGGAGGCGGGCAAGCATATCGAGTCCGCGTCGGCCCCGCGCGCGGCGCAACGGGTCGGCGGAATCGGCGATGAGCTGAAGCTCTTTGAGGATGAAGCTCGGCACGACGACAATCCCTTCCAGAAAGCGCGCCTCTATCAGGTCGGCGATGCGGCCATCAATGATGACGCTGGTGTCGAGCAGCAGAATGTTCTCAGGCTTGTTCTCCCTGGAAAAGCGCACGTAGGGTATGATGAGCGAGAAATCCTCTTTGTTGCTACGCATCGCCATGATCATGCCGATGTAGCCGAAGCTGATGAAGATGCCGAGGCGGATCAGGCCGCGGGTGACTTCGTCGTCCTTGTCCATGCCGATGAAGAGGCCGGAGTTGTCGAACATCCAGCCGACGGCGAAGCCCAGCAGCAGCCCGAACGTGGCCGCCGAGAACGCGCGGAGGGAAAAGCCCTTCAGCATTTCGTCGAGGGCGATGAGAATGCCGCCGAGGCCGAGCCCAATCAGTGTCCAAAACCGGCCTGCCTCCAGCCACTCGGGCCTCACCTGACTCACGGCAAAGCCGCCGAGCGTGCAGACTATCAGGAAGGCGATGCGGACGACCCAGAGTGACATGCTAGAGCGAGTTAAAATTTCCGGCTTCTGGATTCGGCGGTGGCGGCGTCACAGCGGTCAATTCAAGTTGGACTTCTGGCGCGGGGAGAGCAGCGGGGCGGATGACGGGCTATTCGTCGGCTTGGGCGGCTTGGGTTTGTAGAAGAGGCCGTGGGCGTTCAAATTGCTCATCAGCAACGCGCCGTTGTTGGCCAGCAACCGACTATCGCCGACGAGCAGTCGGCCATCGCCAAGGAAACTGTTGAGGTTCGTCATCACCCCATGCACGTCCAGCGTGAGAGAGTTGATGTTCGAGACGGCGCTGGTGACCTGGCCGCTGATGGCAGGCAGGTCGGCGGAGAGTTGCTTGAAGTTGCGGGCGAGAGCCTCGTCCTTGAAAAGCGCACCGGCCAGACCGCGTCCGGACTGCACTTCGGCGAGAAGATTCGTGACCTGCGCAGAAGCGGTTTCGAGATTGCGCACGGCGGACTGGATGGCTGGGCGGTTGCTTCCCACGGTGTCCTGAAGGTCTGCACCGACCTTATTGAGCTGTTCGGAGAACCTCAAGACATTGCTCACCGCCGCCTGTATCGGCGCGGTGTTGGTCGCGAACAGCACGTCCACCCGGTCCAGCGTGGTGATGGCCTTCTTCTCCAGCGCCACCGCCTGATCGGTCACGGCAATCGCCCGCTCGGTCACGGTGCGGGCCTGCTCGGACACGACGCGGAGGTTCGCCATGATCGCGGCGAAGTTGGTCAGGGTCTGCTCGGACAACACCGTCTTGTTCACGCGCTCGGCTGCGATATCAATCTTCTGCGCGGCTTGGTCGAGGCGCTGAATCAAGCCCAGCGCGTCGCGGGCGGCGTCTTGGATGTTGAAGGGCGCCCGGCACTCGCGCTCGGCGGAACCGTCCTTGGGCAAGGGCGGCAGCGCGTTCTGCGTCGGCGCGATGGAGACGAACTGGTCGCCGAGAAAGCCCTGCGCCTCGATGTTGAAGTGCGCGTCACCGGGGATGTCGTGCTTCGCGTAAACGTGGAGGACGATGACGACCGACTTGCTGTCCGGCGCGAGCAGGACATGGCTGACGTTGCCGACCGTGACGCCCGCGAGCAGCACGGCGGCCTTGTCCTTGATGCCCCCGACGTTGGTGGTCTTGAGGCGCACGACGTAGCTCGGCCTGAGCAACGACAGGCCCTTCGAGAAGTTCAGGACAAGCATCACCAGCAGCACGAGGCTGATGGCAACAAACCCGCCGACTTTCCATTCTTTGTGTGACTGGCTCATATCAAAACGTGTGTTCCTTCTCATCTGAAATCCCCCGCACGAACCGGCTCACCACCGGGTCCGCTGAAGCCATCAGCTCCACCGGCGTGCCACTCGTATAGATGCGGCCGTGATGCAGCATCGCCACGCGCCGACCCACTGCCTGCATGCTTCTCATGTCGTGCGTGATAACGACGGTCGTGACCTTCAGCCGCTCGCAGACTCGGACGATGAGCTTGTCAATGCTATCGGACACCACCGGGTCGAGGCCGGTCGTCGGCTCGTCGTAGAAGACGACCTCGGGCCGGTAAATGATGGCCCGGGCGAGGCCGACGCGTTTGCGCATCCCGCCGGACAACTCGGCAGGCTTCTTCTTCTGGACGCCGGGCATCTCGACCATTTCCAACGCCTCGGCCACGCGGCGCGAGATTTCCTCTGGAGTATGATTGCGCTCGCGGGAGAGGACGAACGCGATGTTCTCCTCAACGGTCAGCGAGTCGAAGAGCGCCGCGCTTTGGAAAAGCATCCCAAACTTCCGCCGCACTGCGAGCAGCGCGCGCTCGTTCAAATGCGCGATGTCCTGCCCGTCCACGAGCACCTGGCCAGAATCCGGAGGCGTGAGGCCGACGATGTGTTTCAACAGCACGCTCTTGCCGCCGCCGCTGCGCCCGATGATGACCAGCGACTCGCCTTTCTCGATGGTGAGGTCCACACCGTCCAGCACCTGCTGGTCGCCGAAGCGTTTGCGAAGCTGGCGGACCTTGATCATATCAGCGCCAGCAGCCGCGTGAGCAGCAGCGTCAGGAAGAAGTTCGAGATCAGGATCGCGATGGACGCATAGACCACCGCCTCCGTGGTCGCATGGCCGACGCCTTCCGCGCCCTGCCCGCAATGAATCCCCTTGTAACAGCCCGTGGTCGCGATGATGCCGCCGAAGATGAATGACTTGATGAAGCCCATGAGCACATCGCGATGGTCGGTGAAGCGCTGCATGTTCACGAGGGAATAGCCGGGGTCAATTTGCAGCAGATGCACGCCCACGAGATACGCCGCGAGAATGCCGACGGCAATGCTCTCCGCCGTGAGCAACGGCACGGCAATCATCGTCGCCACCACGCGCGGCACGACGAGGTAATCAATCGGGTGCGTCGCCAGCGTGCGCAGCGCGTCAATCTGCTCCGTCACGCGCATCGTCCCGAGTTGCGCCGCCATCGAGGCCCCCACGCGACCCGCGACCATCAGTGCCGTCAGCACCGGGCCCAGCTCGCCACACATCGAGACGCTCACCACGGCCAGCGTGGCCGTGTCCATCTTCACCTTGTGAAACTGGAAGTAAGTCTGCGCGCACAAGACCATCCCGGTGAACGCGCCGGTCACGAGCACCACCATCTGCGATTTCACGCCGATGAAGTGGAGTTGGTCCACCAGGTCGCGCCCGGACAACCGCTGCGTCGTGAGTGAGCGCAGCACCTCCGCAACCATCAGGCTGAAGCGCCCGAGCCCGCTCAGCACACGTTGAATCACATTTGTCGGAACTTCAGTCATGCTATCCAACTATCAGTAACAGAAGGGGAAATCGCTGGCGAGCCTTCCGTGCATTTTTGAGAGTGTCCATGAAGGTCCGAACGGTTGAGCACAGCACCTGTCCACATCGATTGATGACGTCGCACTCGATTTAGAATAATTCTAAATCTTGACGAACGAGGTCGCCACGCTACCGTGCGCCCCATGAATGCGGTTGCGACCAAACCCCTGCGGGAAAACAGCCTGAACGAGCGCCTCGCCCACAGCGGGTTGCGACTCACGCCCCAGCGCCAGCAGGTCCACGAGGTGCTCCGTGAGAAGATGGACCACCCGACGGCCGACCAGGTCTTCATGCGGGCGAAGTCCAAGATGCCGGAGA
>CAMBZO010000116.1 GCA_945872195.1 Akkermansia muciniphila
GCCAATTAAACGCAGGCCCGCCCGGAAGACAACTCGCGATTCGTCCTGAATCGGTGGCTTGCTGTTGCCCCTTGCACGCTACGGTCACTTCCCGCCGATGCACCAGAGCGCCTTGTGCGTGCGGATGAGCAGCGCGCCGTCGGCGGGGACGAGGGAGCTGTTCGAGCGCTCGCCCAGCGGGTTCGTCGCGAGCAGTTCGAACGTGGGGCTGGCCTTGAAGACGAAGCAATCGCCGCCCTGCGTGATGGTGTAGCACTTGCCCTCGGCCAGCAGCACGCTGCTCCAGTTCGCGCCGGTGGCCGTCCCGCCGACGAGGCGCTCGCTCCAGACTTCCTTGCCGGATTGGAGGTTCAGGCACATCGCGGTGCCGGGGTCGTTGTGGATGTAGATGTGGCCCTCGTGGATCACGCCCGAGCCGATGCGCTGCGGCGAACGCGGGTGCTGCCAGAGCCGCTTCGTCGTCGTCACGTCGCCCTCGCCGCCGGCCACGACCGCCAGCGCAGAACCGCCGAAGCCGCTCATCGCCACCACGACTCCGACCGCGTGCATCGGCGAGGTGTAAACGAGCGGGGTCAGGCCCTTGGAGGTCCAGCGTTCCTTGCCCGTCGCGGGGTCGAGCGCGCAGAGACGGTCCGGCCAGGACATGAGCAGGGAGTCGCGGCCACCTTCGTTGATGATGACGGGTGTCGTCCACGAGCCGAGCCATTTGCCACGGGGCGCGGCCTTCTTGTCGTCCTTGGGCGCGTCCTTGGGCGCGGGTGGCGTCCCTCCGGCGTCGCCGCCGGCCTCGTCATTTCGCCAGACGGTCTTGCCAGTCTGCTTGTCCACGGCGAGGAGGTAGGTGGTTTCGCCGGGGCCGAAGTTGAGGAAGCAGAGGTTGCCGTGAATCACCGGCGAGGTGGCCGCGCCCCAGATGTGAATCTGCCGCCCCAGGTCCGTGCGCTTCCAAAGCTCCTTGCCCTCGAGGTCGTAGCAGAACAGCCCGTCGCTCGCGAAGGACACGATGACGCGCTCGCCATCCGTCACCGGCGACGCCGAGCAGAACGGGTTCGTCCCGTGCGTCGGCTCCTTCTCCTTCGTGGTGACGCCGGCCTCCCAGAGTTGCTTGCCATCGGCGCGGTTCAGGCACAGGAGCGTGCGGCGGTTGCCCACGGGCTGGGTGAGGAAGATGCGCTCGCCCCAGATAATGGGCGTGGAGTTGCCCGGCTCCGGCAGCGGGATGCGCCAGCGGACATTCTCAGTCTTGCTCCATTTCAAGGGGAGATTCTTCTCCGGGGAGATGCCGTCCGCGTTCGCGCCGCGCCAGGCGGGCCAGTTGGCGGCGCAGGCCGGCAGGGCGGCAGTGAGCAAAACTGCGGAGAAGGAGAGAGAGGCGAGGCGCAGTTGAGCATTCATGACTTCAGAGGCAGACGCGGCGGCTCACGGTGTGTTTCAAGGGAACCGGCCGGGATCGATTTTTGGTCTAGCGGGGCGCGCCGGTGGCGGGTGGAGCGGGGTTGGTTTCTTTGCGGTCCTTCGCCTTCTCGGTCCACGTGATGAGGCCGGCGCCGAGCATGATGAGCAGCACCCCAACCCAGCGCATCGGCGGGACTTCCTCATGGAGAAAGTATTTTGCGGTCAGGGTCGTGAGCACGAAGCCCATCGCGGTCAGCGGCCAGATGAAGCTCACGTCGCTGCGCGAGAGCAGGACGAGCAGGGCCACGAAGAAGGCGGCTTCCAAGGCGACGCCGAGTAGGATGTTCGTGTTGCTCGAGCCGGCTTTGACCACGCGCCAGATTTCAGTCGCACTGACGTGTTTGATTTCGCCGATTTGTTTGAGGCCCTTGCTGAGGAAGACGACGCCGATGGCTTCGCAGACGAGGCCGGCGATGAGGATGGCGAGGATTTTTGTCATGGGGTTGGACCGGCTAGGGCCGAATGAAGAGTAGGATGATGATGACGGTTAAGCGGGGAGGATGCAGTTGAAGCGGGCGTTCCCTTTAACCCGAACGCCGAAGTTTAGCCGCGAAAGGGCGCAGAGAACACAAAGGAGCCGAGGTGGAATCGACTGGGACCGGGACGGTTTCCACCCCGACAGTTTTTCTGCCAGTTGCTTGGCTTTGCGCTCTCTGCGCCCTTTCGCGGCCATTCCATTTGGAAATTCGGGCTTAATCTTCATCTTGCTCGTAATTCTCCGGCTACAAGTCCTGATAGCGAATCAGCTCGATGCCCAGTTCCTCCACCTGCGCCTTCACGCGCGGGCTGATGAGGGCGTCGAACTCGTGGAGGAACGTGTCGAGGGAGGGATGTGAGTAAAGCTCGGAGGAGCCCGGGGGCAGGGCGGGCAGCAGCTTGCGGATGAACGCCTCGTCCACGCGCGCGTTTTGCAGCAGGCCGAAGACGTGGTCGGTGCAGCGAATCTTCGAGCGGGCGAGGATGCGCCGGGCGCGTCGGGCGAGTTGGCTGAAGATGAAGGCGTGGCTCGTGCGGTAGAGCCAGTGGCCGCCCGCGAGCTTGAGATTCAGCGCGAACGGGTCGTGCGTGATGCGGAGGTGGCGGATGCCCCACTCCAGCGAACGCGAGACAAGCAGCCTGAACACGGTGGGGTGCAGGTGCAGGTTCAGGTGGCCGTTGACGTGGTCGAGCGGCAGGCCGGTGGCCTTGAACTTGGCGAGCTGCGCGGCGATTTCGTGCGCGAGTTGGAGCCGCAGCCCGCGGTTGAAGTAGTAGCGCGTGCCGGTGGCGACGGGGGAGTTGCTGAACTCGCCGCGCGCGTTGACGAGGTCCGGGATTTCCATCGGCCCGGCGGCGGCCGTGCCGCAGATGAGGGTGAGGTGCAGGCCGACTCCGAGGGTGGGGTTTTGTTTTGCCAGCTCGACGGCCTCGGCGAAGGCGTCGCCGTTCACCATGAGGCTGGCCGTGGTGAGGATGCCTTCGCGATGCGCGCGGATGACGGCTTGGTTGATGGAGCGGGAGCGACCGAAGTCGTCGGCGTTGACGATGAGACGGCGGGGGGAGGGTGCTTGCTCAGACGCCATAGTTCGGCGCGAGCGCGCCAGTGGCAGAGCGATACCAAGTGCGCAGGATGAGGGCGAGCTTTTGCAGTTTGTGCAGCTTGGTGGGCGTCACGGCGAGCACAGGGAAGTCGTGGTGCTCGAGCTTGAGAAGCAGTTGCCAATACACGGCGCCCATCAGCTCGGCTGCGACCATGGCCTTGCGGTCCTCGGGCGGCAGGGTGGCGCGGGCGCGGGCGTAGTGATGGCGGGCGCGGCTGGCGGTGGCCTGTGCCAGCTTGCGGAAACGCGGGCTGAACTCTCCGGCGAGAATCTCGGCCTCGGTGACTTGGTGGTGCTTCAGCTCGGCGAGCGGCAGGTAAATGCGACCGCGGGCGGCGTCGTTGCCCACGTCGCGGAGGATGTTGGTGAGCTGAAGCGCCTGGCCGAGGTGGATGGCGTAGTCGCGACAGGCGGGGCTGGTGTGGCCGAAGATTTCGATGCTCAACAGCCCGACGACGGAGGCGACACGATAGCAGTAGTGCTCGAGTTCCTCCCACGTCTCGTAGCGGGTCACCTCGAGGTCCATCTCGACGCCGCGGATGAGTTCATCGAACAGGGAGAAAGGCATCCGGTGCGCGGCGATGAAGTGCTGCAACTCGCGGTTGACGGGGAACTGCGGCTGGCCGCTGTCGCAGGCGGTGCGGATGTCGGTGCGCCACTCGGCCAGGCGGATGCGGCGCTGCTCCAGCGGCACGCTTTCCTCGTCCGCCACATCGTCCACCTCACGGCAGAAGGCGTAGAGCGCGCTCATGCCGGCGCGCTTTTCCTTCGGCAGCATGATGAAGGCGAGCGCGAGGTTCGACGCGCTGCGCTGGGTGATTTGCTCGCTGACGGGCGGGGTCATTGCAATGCGGAATGGCGAGTGCGGAATGCGGAATGGGGCATCGCGTTCGGTCGGGTGCGGAGTCTCATGACTGCCGAGGTGGGGGAAGGCCGCCGGTCTCCGCCAGCGTCGGGTTGCGCGGGCGGTGTGCCATGCGCTTGCGCTGGCGGCGACGCGAGAATGCAAACACGAGGATCATCGGAATCGCGACGAGCAGCGCAGCCCAGAAGATGGGCAGGCCCTGTCCATCCGGACCGCCGCCGGGCCGGACGGCTCCGGGGTCCAAGATTTCAGGCGGCAGAATTTCCGCCGCGAGCAGGATGGGAAAGCTCTCGGCCATGCGCGTCATTTCTCAAGCACGTCGGTGTCGCCTTCCGGAACAGAGTCGGTGTTGAGGTTGAGGCGGAGCATCCGATAGCGGAGCGAGTGGCGGGTGACCTTGAGGCGCTCGGCTGTCTTGTTGATGCTGAAATGGTTCCGCTCCAGCGCGGCGAGGATGAGCTGCTTCTCGAAGTGCGCCAAGGCCTCGTCCAGCGAGTCGGGCAAGGGGCCTGCAGGAGTGTCGCCCTTGCGCAGCTTTGTCTCGTGGTCGAAGTCCGGCAGATGCGCCGGCTGCACCTGCGGGCCGGGCGCGAGGATGACGGCGCGTTCGAGGACGTTGCGCAGCTCGCGGACGTTGCCGGGCCAGTGGTGGGCCAGGAGCTTCGCGGCGGCGGGCTTGGCGAGGGTCATCACGGGCTTGCCCAGCGAGCCGCAGAAGTGTTTCAGGAAATGCTCGGCCAGCAGGCACACGTCCTGGCCGCGCTCGCGCAAGGCCGGCGGGCGGAACTGCACGACGTTGAGCCGGTGATACAAGTCCTCGCGGAACTGGTTCTCGCGGATGGCTTGGATGATGTCGCGGTTGGTGGCGGCGAGCAGGCGGACGTTGACCTTGAGCTCGTCATTGCCGCCGACGCGCGAGAAGGAGCCGTCCTCGAGGAAGCGCAGCAGCTTGGCCTGGAGCGAGCGGCTCATGTCGCCGATCTCGTCGAGGAAGATGGTGCCGCCGTCGGCCTCCTCGACGCGTCCGAGCTTCTGCTTGAGCGCGCCGGTGAACGCGCCCTTCTCGTGGCCGAAGAGTTCGCTCTCGAGCAGCGTCTCGGGAATCGCGGCGCAGTTGATGCGGACGTAGCTCTTCTTCGCGCGCGTGCTCAGGCTGTGCAGGGCGCCGGCGATGAGTTCCTTGCCGGTGCCGCTCTCGCCGAGGATGAGGACAGTGGCGTTCGTGGGGGCGATGCGCTTGATGAGGTCGCGCATGTCCCGCACGTTTTGCGACTCGCCGATGATCTGCTCGAGCTTGTAGCCGCGGGTGACTTTCTCGCGGAGTGCGGCGTTCTCGGAGATCAGGCGGTGGCGCTCGGCGCAGTGGCTTACGTGGAGGAGTAGTTCCTCGGGGGCGAAGGGCTTGGGGAGGTAATCGCTCGCGCCGGCCTTGATGGCCTCCGCCGCCAGCTTGGGCGTGGCGTAGGCGGTGATCATCAGCATGGGCAGCTCGGGCCAGCGCTTCTTCACGCGCGCGAGCAGCTCGTAGCCGCTGATGCCGCCGAGGTGCGCGTCGGTGATGAGCATCAGGAACTCGCGTTTGGCGAGGAGTTGCTCGGCTTGCTCAGCGCTCTCGACGGCCTCCACCTCGTGCCCGTCCTCGGCCAGCATCGCGGAGAGGGAAAGCCTCATGTTCTTCTCGTCGTCCACGAGCAGGATGGGCGGGAGGGGCTGGCTCATGCGGCGGCGGTCATGGTTGTTTTCGGCGGAAAGGTTAGGGTGAAGGTGGTGCCCTTTCCAAGCGTGGATTCCATCACGACCTTGCCGCCGTAAATCTCCGTGTTGTGCCGCACTATCGCCAGCCCAAGGCCCGTGCCCTTTTCCTTCGTGGAGAAATACGGCTCGAAAATGTTTGCGCGCTGGTAATCCGGGATGCCCGGGCCGTCGTCGCTGATGGAGATCACGACGCTGCCCTGCGCGTCGAGTCGCACGCCCACGTCGATGCGGCCCTTGCTGTTCAAGGCGTCGCGGGCGTTGGCCAGCAGGTTGACGAGCGCCTCGCGCAAGTGCGCGCGCTGCATGAGCAGGGGCGGGAAGTTATCCGCGCATGTGATCTGGATGTTCACCTCGTGCTGCAGCGCCGGGGGAAAGACGCGCTGGAGCGCGTTGTCCACTTCTTCCCGCACGTCGAGCCGTTCCACGCGGCCCTCGGCCAGTTGCGCGTAGCCCATCAACTCCGTGAGGATGCGGTCAGACCGGCCGACCTCCTCGCGGATCATGTCCAACTGCTGAAGCGCGGCGGGCTTCGCGTCCCCGAGCGACCGCTGGAGGCTGAACGCGGCGTTGTTGATGATGGCCAGCGGGTTCTTCAACTGGTGCGCGATCTCCGCCGCCAGCCGCCCGGTGGAGCGCAGTTGTTCCTGCCGGGTGTTGAACTCGCGCGCCTCCTCCTGCGCCTCGAGGTGCCGATCCCCGAGGACGTTGATCCCGTAGCAAGAAACGGCGAGCAGCAGCAGCAGCGCGACACGGCTGAAGAGCAGTTGCAAGGCGTTGCGGTCGGACAAACTGGTGATGGCGAGCAGCAGGGCCTGGCCGACTTCGAGTTGCTGGTCGCCGGTGTCGGGCTTCTGCCGTCGCTTCTTCAAATCAATGGACTTGGCATTTAATGCTGGGGCGTTCGTTCGCACGCTACCAGTCGCAACAGGAGACAAGAGGGCTGGTTGTGCAAGAACTGGAGTTTCCTCGTCCCAGTTGAGTTCATGGAGCGTGAGGTCCAACAGGCCGGCGACGAGGTAGCACAGAATGAGAAGGAGGTTGACCGCGATTTGTAGCCGGACGCGGGTGATGCTTACGGAAATGCGGATGACCAGCACGAGGAACACCCAGTAGAGAGTGCTCTCAAGGCCGCCGGTGATGACGATGAGCAACGACACGAACGCGCCGTCCACGATGTTGATCAGAAACACCGACCACTGCACCAAGCTCACCGGGAGGTAGTCCATTGCCAGTATGATGGACCCGATGATGACGTTGGCCGCGAGATAGGCGCGGAAGGCTTTACGGACGGTCTCGATGTCCGTGTCCCCGAGTGCCGGCACGCCTTCGAACCAGTCGGAGAGGAGGAGCAGGTATGTTAGGCCGCTGAGGAGGATGACCTTGATCGTCAGGCACACGTCGCGCTCCATGAAGCGGATGCGGTCGGACTGCTGCTCCGGCGAAACTGCGGGGGCCTTGAACAAGCTCGCGAGCAGCTTCGCCTTGGGAGAGCGCAGGAGCGGCATGGCGTTACTTCAGCAGTTTCAAGGTTTCCGCGACAATGCCCGCCACGTCCCATAGCCGTCCCAGCCCCTCGTAGCCGCAGGATAACATCCCTTCCTCCGGCCCGATGAACCGCGCGCCGCGCTGTTGGAGCGTGCGGACGTTTGCCTGCGTCGCCGCGTGCAGCCACATCTTGCCGTTCATCGCGGGGGCGAGGAGCAGCTTGGCTTTCGGGTTCAAGGCCAGCGCGATGCACGTCAACGCGTCGTCCGCGTGACCGTGCGCCAGCTTCGCCAGACAGTTCGCCGTGGCGGGCGCGATGAGCAGCACATCCGCCTCGTCCGCCAGCCGGATGTGCGTCGGTTGCCAGCCCTCCTCTTCGTCATACAAGTCCGTCACCACCGCGTGTCGCGAGAGAGTCTTGAACGGCAGCGGCGTGATGAACTTCTGCGCGTCGGCGGTCATCACCACGCGCACATCGCAGCCGGCCTTTACGAGCTGGCTGCACAAATCCGCCGCCTTGTAAGCCGCGATGGA
>CAMBZO010000117.1 GCA_945872195.1 Akkermansia muciniphila
CCGCCGCGCTGAACAAGTGCGACTCGCGGTCGAGCAGGATTTGGTTCGCAAACCACTGCTCGCCGAACGCGCCGCCGCCGGCAGCGGTCACCGTGTTCATCTGGAAGCCCGCGTCGCCCTCCATCCGAGAATAGAGATGGCCAGCCGAGCCGAAGAGCCAGTCGGTCAACTGGCGCTCCAGCCCCAGCGCGTTCTGCCCCTGCCAGTGGCTCGCCTGCTCGCGCACCAGCACGAAGGACGACGGCGTGGTGGTGCCGCCGAACGCGCTGCCGGGCGACGCCTGTTCCTTCCGCGTGCTGAGGTCGTAGAACTCCACGCGGGCGCTGTCCTCAATGCGCGTGCCGCGCCAGTCGTGCTCAAGGTCGAGCTTCAGGATGTGTGTCTGCTCGTCGACAAAGCGCAGTGCCGGGTAGATGTTCTTCACCACGCCGCCTTGCGTGGAGTCGCCCCAGTGCAGCGTGGACTGCGCGCCGTCGCGGAACTGAAATTCGTAGCCCAGCGTCACGCGCGGCCAGTCGGGCAAAGTCAGTCCCACATCGAACGCAGCGCGTCCGCCGTCCATGAACAGCTCGCGGCCCAGCCGGAAACTCGGCGTGGCGAACGGCGCGTAAGTGCCGCCGGTGTCGTCGTAGTAGCGCCGCCATTGCTCAAACTCCGCGCGCACGAAACCCACGTCGCGCCGGTCGAGCGAGAGTTTCACGGCGTAGTCCTCGTCGCGGGGCAGTGCGCGACCGGACAGCGAGAAGCGCGTGTCCACATCGAGTTGTTGCTCGTAGGAGAAGTTCGCCGCGCCCCCCGAGACGCCGGGCCGCAGCCCCGTGTGCTCGCGGAACTTCGCCTCGTTGCCGCTGACGGAGACGAAGCGAATCGTGGGCGCGACGGAGAACTCAATCTTCGGCTGGCGGCTGGTCGCGGCGGCGTCCCACTTCACGCCCTGGTCAATCCACGCGCGGAGTTTGCCGATTTGCTCGGCGGTGAGCGGTTCCCCCTTGCCCGGCGGGGGCATCTGCTTCTCCGGGTCCACCCGCGCGACCAGGTGGATGAGCCGGCTCTCCGCGCTGCGCCCCGGCAGGATGACCACGCCGTCCTCACTGCCGCGCAACGCGGCGGCGCGGCTGTCGAGGCGGAAGCGGCCCTTGGGATTCACCGCGCCGTGGCAGCGCAGGCAAGCGCTTTCGAGGATGGGCTGGATGTCGCGCGCGAAGTCAATCGGGGCGGAGGAGGGGGGCGGGAGTTGGCTGGCGTCGAGCGCACTGCAACTCAGCACGGAGGCGAGCCAGCAACCAAGCACGAAGCGTCTGCGGACGTGGGCGTCCGCGCTCCAAAGGCTCGGCAGCTGACCGCTGACCGCTGACCGCTGACGGCTGTTCGCTTCCCGCTTCATTAGTATCTCAGCTTCGGGTCGATGTTCGAGCCGTGCACCGCCGTGTGGCAACCCGCCGACCAGCAGGTGCCGCGGCGGATGAACGCGGTGTGGGTGGTGTTGCCGAAGACGACTTCGCCGGCGGTGGTCTGCACCTGCGCGTGGCACTTGATGCAGAGGTTCACGTCGCGCTGGTGAAGAAGTTTTTGCGTGAACGAGCCGTGCGGCGTGTGGCAGGCGACGCAGCCTTCGCGCAACGCCTCGTGGCCGAAGACGTGCGGCTTGCTCTGCTCGCGATGGCAGTTGGCGCAGGTCTCGTTCAGGCGCGAGAGGGCGAGGCCGCCCTTGGGTTTGTGGATGTCGAAGCCGTGGGCGTCGTGGCACTGGGCACAGTGGAGTTTGCCTTCGAGAACTTGGTGGTGGTGCGGCAGGCGGAACTCTGCGTGGGTTTGGATGTGGCAGGCGAAGCACGTCTCCGGCGACTTGCGCGGGTTGACGATGAACTTGTCCCGACCCTGTCCGCCGGTCTGGACGTGCTTGCTGCCTGGCCCGTGGCACGACTCGCAGCCGGTCTGGCCTGCGAGGCGCGGGCTGTCCGAGTGGAAGCGCCCGTGCGGGCTGGCGGCGAAGGCGCGGGTGTAGTTCGTGTGGCAGTCGGCGCAGGCGTGGTTGCCGACGAAGGTAGCGCCCTCAATGACTGGCGGTGCCGAGACGGTGCGCTCAACGGTGGAGCAGGAACTGAGGGAGAGCGCGACGCAGGCGGCGATGAGGAGCGACGGGACGGCCAGCCAGCGGAGGAGTTGTTTGGCCGTCGAAGTCACGGGCGGAGCGTGCCTTGAACGGAGAGGAGATTTCAACGCAAACGCGCAGTTCGTAGTCGCAGGCTTTAGCCTGCGCTTCGCTCTGTAGCGGCGGTCTGTGACCGTCGGTTCCCCAACTCGGCGCAAACAGAGCGCCGCTAGAAGTTTTGATTCGCAACCTAAAGGTTGCGACTACACACGCGGCGTCCAGGTGGGTTGGCCGGACTTGCGGGACTTCGCGGGCTTCTTGCCGTAGCTCGTCGGGCGGGTCGGGGCTTCGCCGCTGACCATGCGCTTCAGCTCGTTGATCTGGTCGCGGTAGAGTGCGGCTTTCTCGAACTCCAAGTTGTTCGAGGCTTCAATCATCTGGCCTTCCAGCTCGCGGATGGTCTCGGTCACGTCGAAGTCGCCGGCGGCATCGTTCAGCATCCCGGTGGCGACATCGCGCTGCTCTTGCTGCGACGACAGGCTGTCCTCCAGCGCGCGCGTGACGCTGCGCGGGGTGATGCCGTGCGCGGTGTTGTAGGCAACTTGCTTCTTCCGGCGATATTCGCAGACGGCCAGGAAGCGCTGGATGCTCTTGGTCTTCACGTCGGCGTAGAGGATGACTTCGCCGTGGAGGTGGCGGGCGGCGCGGCCAGCCGTCTGGATGAGGCTGGTCTCGCTGCGGAGGAAGCCTTCCTTGTCGGCGTCGAGGATGGCGACGAGGGAAACTTCCGGCAGGTCGAGGCCCTCGCGCAGGAGGTTGATGCCGACGAGGACATCGAACTGGCCTTTGCGCAGGCCGCGGATGATTTCGACGCGTTCGAGCGCGTCCACCTCGCTGTGGAGGTAACGCACGTTGATGCCGATGTCGCGGAGGTAGTCTGTGAGTTCCTCGGCGGTGCGCTTGGTGAGCGTGGTGACGAGGACGCGCTCCTTGAGTTCCACGCGCTTGCGGCATTCCTCGATGAGGTCGTCAATCTGACCCTTGAGCGGCTTGAGCGTGATGGTGGGGTCGATGAGGCCGGTGGGGCGGACGACGAGTTCAACCACTTTGCTGCCTGCCCACTGCATCTCGCGCGGCGCAGGCGTGGCGCTGACGTAGATGGTTTGCTTTTGGAGGGACTGAAATTCGAGCCAGTCCAGCGGGCGGTTGTCCATCGCGCTGGGCAGGCGGAAGCCGTGCGCCACGAGCACTTCCTTGCGCGAGCGGTCGCCGGCATACATCCCGCCAATCTGCGGCACACTCACGTGCGACTCGTCCATCACGAGCAGGAAGTCGTCGGGCATGAAATCAATCAGCGTGGTGGGCCGCGAGCCGGGCGGGCGCTGGGCGATGTGGCGGGAGTAGTTCTCGATGCCGGAGCACATACCCATTTCCTCCATCATCTCGAGGTCGTATTCCGTGCGCATCTTGATGCGCTGGGCTTCGAGGAGCTTGCCATTTTTCTCGAACCACGCGATGCGGTCGCCCAGTTCCTCGCGGATGGTGAGCAGGGCGCGCTTGAGCTTTTCGTTCGTGGTGACGAACTGCTTGCCGGGATAAATGACGACGGCTTGAAGCTGTTCCAAGACTTCGCCCGTGAGCGGCTCGAAGCGCGTGATGCGGTCAATCTCGTCCCCAAAGAACTCGATGCGCAGGCCGTCCTCGGTGTAGCCGGGGCGGAGTTCGAGCGTGTCGCCGCGCACGCGGAACTGCGCACGCTCGAAGGCGACGTCGTTGCGCGTGTATTGGATGTCCACGAGGCGAGAGAGAAGTTGCTCGCGCGTGAAGGCCATGCCGACGCGCAGCGGGATGACCATCGCCTCGTAATCCTCCTTGCTGCCGATGCCGTAGATGCACGAGACGCTCGCGACCACGATGACGTCGCGGCGCGCGAAGAGCGAACTCATCGTCGAGAGACGGAGGCGCTCAATCTCGTCGTTCCGGCTCGAATCCTTCTCGATGAACGTGTCGCTGCGCGGGATGTAGGCCTCGGGTTGGTAGTAGTCGAAGTAGCTGACGAAGTATTCGACGGCGTTCTTGGGGAAGAAGGATTTGAACTCGGCGTAGAGCTGGGCGGCGAGGGTCTTGTTGTGCGAGATGACGAGCGTGGGGCGCTGAATCTGCTGGATGACGTTGGCGATGGTGTAGGTCTTGCCCGAGCCGGTGACGCCGAGGAGGACTTGATGTTTCGCGTCGGCCCGCACGCTTGCGACGAGCTTCTCGATGGCTTGCGGCTGGTCGCCAGCAGGGGAGTAGGGTGCGGTGAGTTCGAACATCTAAGCGACGGTAGGAAGCGCGCCCGACAGAGTCAAACCGCCGCCCGCAACTCCGCCACGAGTTTGTCCACGGAAGAGGGAGCCACGCAGGCCACGTCTCGGCGAAAGGGCACGCTGGGAAGCACGAGCCAGCGTGAAGCGCTCTCCCTCTCGCTTGTGAGTAACGAATTAACCATCCCTATTGCCTGTGCCCGAAACTTAGATGCGCCCCGCGCATGGCTTGCCCCGGTTCCTTGCCCTGTTACGCTTCGCCCGTGAAGTTATCGGTCAAAAGCGATTACGCGATGCGCGCCGTGCTGGACCTGGCGCGTGCGCACCCGTCCGGCGAGGTGCAGCGTGTTGAGGACATCGCGGGGCGGCACGGCATCCCGGCGAATTATCTCGTGCAAATCCTGCTTGAGCTGAAAGCGCGCGGGTTGGTGCGCAGCGTGCGGGGCAAGGAGGGCGGCTACCGCCTTGCCAAACCGCCGGCGGAAATCACCTTCGGCGACGTGCTGCGCGGCATCCACGGCGAGGTGTTCGCCACTCCCGCGCTGTCGAATGGCAAGTGCCCCCCTGAGTTGCACCGAGCGTGGAGCCGGCTTAAAACTGCGGCTGAGAATGCCTCCGACGCGGTCAATTTCCAGCAACTGGTCGAGGAGGGCGCGGAGAAGGAGCGGATGTTCTACATCTGACCGCCGGTTTCGAATGACTGCAACTGCTGCAAACCGCGACCGCGTCCGAGTGGACGGAAAATTCTTTCTTCTCGATGAGACGAAGTTTTACGCGAAGGGCGTGACTTACGGGCCGTTCGCGCCGGGTGAGGACAAGTCCCACTTCCCGCCGCGCGCGCAGTTGGAGCGCGACTTCCTGCAAATCCGCCAGCTGGGCGCAAACACGCTGCGGGTCTACACCGTGCCTCCGCGAGGGCTGCTGGACCTCGCGCACAAGCACGGGCTCAAGCTGCTCGTGGATGTGCCGTGGTGGAAGAATGGCTGCTTCCTCGACAGTGCCGAGACCCGCGCCACCGCGCGCAAGGCGGTGCATGACGCCGTTGCCGCGTGTGCGCATCACCCCGCCATCTTCGCGTTCAGTGTGGTGAACGAAATCCCGCCCGACCTTGTCCGGTGGAGCGGTGCGGAGGGCGTCGCGGACTTCATTGATGAGCTCGTCGCGGTCGCGAAAGAAGTGGATGCCGAGTGTCTCTGCACGTTCGCGAACTTCCCGCCCACGGAGTTTCTCCAGCCACGCAACCTCGATTTCTTCACCTTCAACGTCTACCTCCACCACCCCAAGCCCTTCGACAACTACCTCGCGCGGCTCCAGATGATTGCGGACACGAAGCCGCTGCTGCTGGGCGAATTCGGCGCGGATTCCGGGCGCGAGGGCGAAGCGGCGAAGAGCGAGATGCTCGGTTGGCAAATCGAGACGGCCTTCAACGGCGGCGTGGCTGGCGCGTTTGTCTTCAGCTTCACAGACGACTGGTGGAAAGACGGCCATCCAGTGCTGGACTGGCACTTCGGTGTCGTCACACGCGAACGCGAGCCGAAGGCGTCATTCGCCGCTGTGCAGAAGGCGTTCAAGACTGCGCCGCACTTCGCCCTGCCGCGCTGTCCCAAAGTCAGTGTCGTCGTCGCGAGCTATAACGGAGGCAAGACGCTGCCGGCGTGCCTCGCCTCGTTGGAACATCTCAACTATCCCAACTACGAAGTCATCCTCGTGGACGACGGCTCGACGGATGACACGGCGCAGATCGCCGAACAGTATCGGATGGAATTCGATGACCGGCGGCCAGCCACGGCAGAAGTCAGAAGTCAGGAGTCAGGCGGCAAGCGCGCGGAGTCCGGCCTCTCAACGCTCAACGCTCAACTCTCAACCACCGCGCGCCCTCGGATGCGCATCATCCGCCAGATTAACTTCGGCCTCTCCGTCGCGCGCAACACCGGCATCGCCGCAGCGGCCGGGGAGATCGTCGCGTTCACCGACTCCGACTGCCGCGCGGATGAGGACTGGCTGCATTATCTCGTCGGCGATTTGTTGCGGAGCGATTTCACCGGCATCGGCGGGCATAACTTTCTGCCGCCCGAGGACGGCTGGGTTCCCGCTGCCGTGATGGCGTCGCCCGGCGGCCCCGCGCACGTGATGCTGACCGACCGGCTGGCGGAGCACATCCCCGGCTGCAACATGGCGTTCTACAAGTGGGCGCTCGATGAGATTGGCGGCTTCGATGCGATTTACCGCAAGGCAGGCGACGACGTGGACGTGTGCTGGCGCCTGCAACAGCGCGGCTACAAGATCGGCTTCAGCCCGTCCGGCTTCGTGTGGCACTACCGGCGCGCGACCGTGCAGGCCTACCTGAAACAGCAGCGCGGCTACGGTGAGGCGGAGGCGCTGCTCGTGCGGAAGCACCCGGAATACTTCAACGACATCGGCAGCAGCATCTGGCGCGGGCGCATCTACACGGCGGCGAAGATCGGCGTCGTGACGCGCTCGCCCATCATCTACCACGGCGTCTTCGGCAGCGCGTTCTTCCAGTCCATCTACGCGGCCTCGCCCTCCATGTTCCTGATGTTGATGACCAGCCTCGAATGGCACGTGCTCGTCACGCTGCCGCTGATGACGCTGGGCATTGCCTTCGCGGGAGTGAAGTTTCCGCTGCTGCTGCCGCTCGGCATCGCGAGCGCGCTGGCGTCCCTCACACTCTGCATCGTGGCTGGATGGCAGGCGGAGATTCCGAGGGCCAAGAGCGTCCGCAGGTCGCGTCCGCTGGTGGCGCTATTATTTTTCCTGCAACCCATCTGGCGCGGCTGGGCGCGATACTCCGAGCGGCTCCTGCTCCAGCAGACCCCGCTTTCGGCACACGAGACGCTGGACACGCTGGATCTCAAACGCCGCCGCGACCGTTTTGAGATGGCGGGTTACTGGGCCGACCAGCCCGTTGACCGGATGGATTTCCTCGGGGTAATCCTTCGCAAACTGGATCAGCAAGGCTGGCAGAACAAAGCCGACAACGGCTGGAGCGAATTCGACGTTGAAATCTACGGCAGCCGCTGGTGCCACCTGCGGCTCATCACCGCCACCGAGTATCATCAGGGCGGCAAGCAGCTCGTCCGCTGCCGCATGACGACGGGCTGGAGCCTGCTGGGCCGGATGACTTTCTGGGCCGCCTTCGGCCTCGTGCTGATGATCTCCACAACGGTCGGGATGCTTTTCCCGTGGCTGCATTGCGTCTGGCTGCTTCCGCTCTGGCTGGGCTGGATGCTGCAAAAACAGCAACGTGATTT
>CAMBZO010000118.1 GCA_945872195.1 Akkermansia muciniphila
GCTGAAGCCGCCTCGGAGTTGCAGGGCGGGCAGATTCACCAATACCTGCGCAGCATCGGCCTCGCGCTGGTGCTCTTCGTCTTCATTCTCGCCGTGGGGTGCAACAAGTGAACAGCCTCCCGCTCATCTCGATTCTGACCTTCCTGCCGCTGGTGGGGGCCGCGCTCGTCTTTGGCGTGGACCGCGAGCGCCGGCAACTTGCGCGCGGCCTCACGTTGGCCGTCAACATCCTCGCGCTCGCGTTCGTCGCCGCGCTCTGGGTGAACTCGAACCCCGCTGACGGCGGGATGCAATTCACCGAGCGGCACGTCTGGATTCCCACGCTCGGCGTCGAGTATCACGTCGCCCTCGACGGCCTCGGGCTGGTGATGCTCATGCTCGCCGCGCTCGTCATCCCGATGGCCGTGCTCGCTTCGGAGCGCGTCCGCCAGAACGTCCCGCTCTACTGCGGCCTCTTCCTCTTCCTGCAAGGCGGCCTCTTCGGCGCGTTCACCGCATTGAACTTCTTCCACTGGTTCCTGTTCTGGGAACTCAGCCTCATCCCCGCGTTCTTCCTCATCAAGCTCTGGGGTGGCCCGCAGCGCTCCGAGGCGGCGCTTCAGTTCTTCGTTTACACGATGGTCGGCAGCATCGCGCTGCTGCTCGCGTTCCTCGCGCTCTTCCTCGCGACCGGCACATTCGACTTCCTCAAGCTCGCTGAGCTGGCACGCACGAAGGCGCTCGGCCCGGCGGTGGACGCGAAGTTCGCCTGGCTCGGACTGGGCGCGGGCAAAGCCTACTTGCTCCTCTTCGTCGGCGCGCTGCTCGGCTTCGCGGTGAAGGTGCCGCTCTGGCCGTTCCACACCTGGCTCCCGTTGACCTACGCGGAAGCGCCCACGCCCGTCTCGATGGCGCTGACCGGCGTGATGTCCAAGCTTGGCGTGTATGGCTTCGTCCGGCTGCTGTTGCCCATCTTCCCCGAGCCGATGCAGGCGCTGCTCACCCCGCTGCTGTGGCTGGCGGTCGCGACCATAGTCCTGAGCGCGTTCGCCGCGCTCGCGCAGCGCGACCTCAAGCGCATCCTCGCCTACTCGTCCATCAACCACCTCGGCTACTGCCTGCTCGGTGTCTTCGCGGCGGCGAGCGCGACGGGCACTGCACTCGACCGCACGGCTGCGCTCAACGGCGTCGTGCTTCAGATGTTCAACCACGGCATCACCGCGAGCCTGCTCTTCTGCTTCGTCGCCTTCCTCGAAGACCGCAGCAACGGCGCGCGTGGCCTCGACGACTTCGGCGGCTTGCGCAAGGTCGCGCCGGTCTTTTGTGGGCTGATGGGCCTCGCGTTGTTCTCCTCGCTGGGGCTGCCCGGCTTGAACGGCTTCATCGGGGAGTTCCTCATCTTCAAGGGCGTCTTCCCGCTCGTGCCGTGGGCGGCGGTGCTCGCGTTGCCGGGCCTGCTCGTCACCGCCATCTTCATCCTGACCGTCATCCAGAAGGTCTGGTGCGGCCCGCTCAACGAGAAGTGGGCGCGGTTCCCGGACCTGACCTACAACGAGGGCGCAGTGGTCTTCCCCGCGACGCTGCTGATGTTCGCGCTCGGCATCTGGCCGCAGTTCATCATCGCGGTCATCAACCCGACGGTCGTGCAGTGGGTGCGGCAACTGCCCTTCTGAGCCATGCTCGCCTGGACCATTTACCTCTCCTTCGCCGGCGCGCTCGCGTGCCTGCTGACGCCGCGCGCCAACCCGCGCGCGACGCGGGCGGTGGCGCTCGGGACCGCGTTGGCCGGCCTCTTCTGCGGACTCGCCGGGGCGATTCAGTTCAAGCCCGTCAACGGCCTCGAAGTCATCACCCGCGTCCGCTGGATTCCCGCGCTGGGCATCGACTTCTCCCTCGCCGCCGACGGCATCAGCGTGACGCTCGTGCTGCTGACCGGCATCGCGGCGCTGGCGGGCGTGCTCTTCTCGTGGAACGTCGAGCGCCGCACCAACGAGTTCTTCGCCTTCTTCTTCGCGCTCATCGGCGGCGTCTATGGCGTCTTCCTCAGCCTCGACCTCTTCCTCCTCTTCGTGTTCTACGAAATCGCCATCGTCCCGAAATACTTCCTCATCGCCATCTGGGGTTCCACGCGACGCGACTACGCGGCGATGAAGCTCGCGCTCTACTCGTTCATCGGCAGCGGCATGGTGCTCATCGGCATGCTCGCGGCCTACGCGGTGTCCGGCCTCGCCAGCTTCGACCTGCAAGCGCTCGCGCAACATTCCTTTGTCCCGGAGTTCCAGCGCTGGGCGTTCCCACTCGTGTTCGTGGGCTTCGCAATCCTCGCGGGCATGTGGCCGTTCCACACCTGGGCGCCGACCGGCCACTCCGCCGCGCCGACTGCCGCCTCGATGCTGCTCGCCGGCGTGGTGATGAAGCTTGGCGCATACGGCTGCCTGCGCGTGGCGATGACGCTCTTCCCCGAGGGCCTCAAGATGTGGCAGCACGAACTCGCCGCGCTCGCCGTCACCGGCATTGTCTATGGCGCGCTCGTGGCGCTGGTGCAGAAGGACTTCAAGTTCGTCATCGGCTACTCGAGCGTCAGCCACATGGGCTTCGTGCTGCTGGGCCTCGTGACGCTCAACGAAGTTGGCTGGAGCGGCGCGGTGCTCCAGATGTTCTCCCACGGTGTCATCGCCGGACTGCTCTTCGCCGTCGTGGGCCGGATGGTTTATGACCGCACCCACACGCGGGACTTGGACGCGCTCGAAGGCATGGGCCTCACCCGCGCGATGCCCTTCGCGTCCGTGACCTTCGTCATCGCGGGCTTCGCCTCGATGGGGATGCCCGGCTTCAGCGGCTTCATCGCCGAGCTGCAAGTGCTCATCGGCGCGTGGCAGGCGTTCCCGAAACTCGCGCTCCTCGCCGGCGTCGGCATCGTCATCGGCGTCGTTTACACGCTCAAGACGACCGCCACGGTGTTCTTCTCCGACAAGCCCGCGCCCGCTGAACCTCACGACCTCGACCATCCGCTGGAACCCATCACCGTCCCCGAGCGACTCGGCGCGGCGCTGCTCATCTTTTGCACGGTCGTTGTCGGCCTGCATCCGCGCCTGCTGCTCGACATCATCGTGCCCAGCTTCAAATCGCCGCTCTTCGACGGGCTGAGAAAGGTGGCCGGCCTGTGAACCCCGCCGACTACCTCCAGCTCCTCACGGCCCTCGCGCCGGAAGTCATCGTCGTCTGCACCGCCCTGCTCGTGCTCGCCGTGGACCTGCTCGGCCTGCAAGGCAAGCCCCACTCCTACCGCATGAGCATCGCGGCGGGGATCACGACCCTCGGCTGCGCTGCTGCGGTGGTATGGATGTTCATCAACCCGACCGTCGGCAACTGGCACGGCGGGATGCTCGTCATTGACCCGCTCAACAAAACCGTCAAAGCCGTCCTCCTCCTGCTCACCGTGCTCACCGCGATACTCTCGGTGGACTGCAAGTTCACGCGCCACGTCGGCGAATACTTTGCCCTCCTCCTGCTCGCGACCGTCGGCATGATGCTGCTGGTCAGCACCGAGGAGTTGCTGATGATTTTCGCCTCGCTGGAGCTGGTCAGCCTCACGCTCTACATCCTCGTCGCGTTCAACAAGGACAGCCGCCAATCCGCCGAAGCCGCGCTGAAATACTTCCTCTTCGGCGGCATGAGCGCGGCCTTCCTGCTCTTCGGCTTCAGCCTGCTCTACGGCCTCACCGGCACGACCCACGTCCCGAAGATGGCGGAGAAAATCTTTACCATCGGAGCCGACCCGTTGCTGACCGTCGCGCTCGTGATGGTCGTCATCGGCTTCGGCTTCAAGGTCGCGGCCGTGCCATTCCACCTGTGGGCACCAGACGCGTATCAAGGCGCGCCATTGCCCAGCGCGGTGTTCATCGCCAGCGGCTCGAAGGTCGCGAGCTTCTTTGTCTTCGCGAAAGTGTTACTGCTCGGCTTCAGCCAGCTCGGCTGGGGTGACGAGGAAAAGGCGACCGGTGGCTGGATTCCGCTGCTGTCCATCATCGCCGCCGTCTCGATGGTCTTGGGCAACCTCGCCGCCATCAAACAGACTAGTGTCCGCCGGTTGCTCGCCTACTCGGCCATCGCGCACGCGGGCTACATGCTCATCGGCTTCCTCGCGCCCGGCGGCGACGCCTTCGGCTCGCTGCTCTTCTACGTCACCACCTACGCGCTCACGACCGTCGGCGCGTTCGGCGTGCTGGGCGTGGTCGAGTCGCAGGTCGGCGGCGACCAGCTCAAAGACTTCGCCGGCCTCGCCCGCCGCGCGCCTGCGCTGGCGTGGTGTCTAATGGTCTTCCTCCTCTCACTCGCGGGCATCCCGCCGCTGGCCGGTTTCTTCGGCAAATTCTACCTCTTCGCCGCCGCGCTCACGAACGGCGCGCACAACCTGCCGTTCCTCTGGCTCGTCATCCTCGGCATCGCGATGAGCTGCGTCTCGCTCTACTACTATCTCCAAGTGCTGAAGCAGGTCTTCGTGGTGGAAGCCGACGAGAACGCGCGGCCGTTGGTGGTCTCGTCCCTCAGCCGCGTGGTCGTTGTGCTGCTGGCGGTTGTGACCGTGCTTTTGGGCTGCATGCCCGGCTGGCTGCTGGACACAATTCACACGGCCATCGGGGAACGGAGTTGGTAGGGAGCTGCACCGCAGAGTCGGGACAGTCGCAGAGTTCGCCCCGCTTCCTCGCTACGTCCGTCTCACCTACGCGGTGAAAGAGCCTTTCCCCAATCCCAAGCTTGACCCTCCCCGTGCCCACCGCCACTTTTCGGGAGTGTCCATAAAGTCCATTTGCTCCCTCCTCGCGGTGCTCGCGCTTTCCTCCCTCCCCACCCTCGCGGCGGACCCGGAAAAAGCCGTCGTTCAGATTTTCACCTTCGCCCAAGAGGCCGACTGGGATGAGCCGTGGAAGTTCGGCCAACTCCGGCGCAGCAGCGGCACGGGCTTCATCATCAAGGGCCGCCGCATTATGACCAACGCCCACGTCGTGAGCTGGGCGCGACAGCTCATGGTGAAGCGTTATCAGGACCCGCGCCCCTATCTCGCGCGCGTCGTGTTCGTGGCCCATGACTGCGACCTCGCGCTGCTGGAGGTAGAGGACTCGCTCTTCTACGACGGCGTCGAGCCGCTGGAGTTCGGCCCGTTGCCGAAGGTTCGTTCCTCCGTCGTCACCTACGGCTACCCGGCGGGCGGCGAGCAAATCTCCTACACGCGCGGCGTCGTCTCGCGCATCGAGCTTCAGACCTACGCGCACATCGGCAATCGCTCCCTCCTCGGCGTGCAGACCGACGCGGCGATTAACCCCGGCAACTCTGGCGGCCCCGTGATTCAGGACGACAAGGTCATCGGCGTCGCGTTCCAAGGAATGCCCGGCCTCGAAAACGCCGGCTTCTTCATCCCGGCGCCGGTCATCAACCACTTCCTCGACGACATCAAGGACGGCAAATACGACGGCTTCCCCAGTGCCGGCATCCGCACCGCGCCGCTGCAAAACGCCGCCTACCGCCGCAAGCTCAAGCTGCCCGACAACGACAAGGGCGTGCGCGTGGACTCCGTCCTGCCCGGCACGCCTGCCGAGAAGGTGCTGCGGCCCGACGACGTGATTCTCCAGGTTGGCAAACACGAGGTGGGCAGCGACGGCACCATTATCTACGAGGGCAACCGCATGGCACTGGCGATGGCGGTGCAGGAAGCGCAGCACGGCCAAAGCATGGCGCTGAAAATCTGGCGCGATGGCAAGGAGCAGAGCATCGCACTGCCGGTGGAAGTCAGCGGCACCGACAAGGTTCTCGGCAACCAATACGACGCCCCGCCGCGCTACTTTGTCTATGCCGGACTCGTCTTCACGCCCATCAGCCTCGATTACCTGAAGACCTTCGGGCGCGGCTGGTCGGACACGGCGGGTGCGGAGCTAACCTACGAGCTTTTCTACCGTCGGCAGGAATCGCCCAAGACCGTGCGCATTGAGCCCATCGTGCTTTCTACCGTGCTCGCCGACGGGGTGAACGCGAACTTCCGCACCCGTGGCCGCGCGCTCGTGGACAAAATCAACGGCATCCGCATCGAGCGCTTGGAGGATGTGATTCGCGCCTTCGAGTCGCCCAGCAACGGCCAGCACGTCGTCGAGTTCCTGCCGAAGAACACCTTCGAGTGCCTCGAACGCGAAAGCGCCGACAAGGCGAACGCGCAGATTCTGAAGACGTATGGCATCCCGAAGGACCGGCGGTTGTGAATGACAAATGGCCAAGCCCCAATGACCAAGGAATGACCAAGCCCCAATTTCCAATGCACGACCGTTACCCCATCTCAAGCCGTCGTCCCTTGCGACCGGCGCTCCTTCATCCTTCATCCTTCATCCTTCATCCTTTGGCGCTGGCCCTGGCTCTCCTTCTCCTCTGCCAGCGCGCTCCCGCCGCCCCCGCCCCGGACTGGGAAAGTTCCCTCGTCTATCTCGAAGTCACGCGCAGGGCCTACGAGGTCTTCCAGCCTTGGACACCCAAGTCGCGCACCGTGCAGAAGAACGGCCTCGTCATCGGCGCGCGCGAAATCCTCACCACCGCCGAGGAACTCTCCGACCGCACGCTCGTCCGTGTGCAGCGGGGCGGGCGCGGCAAATGGTGGGACGCGGAGGTCGTGTGGCTGGACTATCACGCCAACCTCGCCGTGCTCACCGCGAAAGAAGATGCCTTCTGGCCGGGCTTAAAACCCGCCACGTTCATCACCGGCAAGCTGCCCAAAGAGGGGCTGCAAATCGTCCGCTGGCGCAGCGGCAACCTCGAAGCGCGCAAGGCCGAGTTCAACCAGTTCCTGGTCGAGGACGCGCGACTCTCCTTCTTCCAGCACCTCCAGCTCGAGGCCAGCACCGAGATGCAGGCTGTCGGTTGGGCCGAGCCGCTCGTGGCGAATGGCAAGGTCGCCGGCCTCGCGACGGGGCAGGGCGGCAACAACGCGCGCTTCCTGCCCGCGTCGTTCATCGAGCCAATCCTCGCCGCGCGCAAGGCCGGCAAGTATCCCGGCCTGGGCTTCTTCCCGTTCACGTGGACGCCCGTGGAAAATCCCTCGACCTTCAAGTTCCTGAAACTTCCCGGCGACCCGCGCGGCGCGCTGGTGATTGACGTGCCCGCCACGCCAAAGGTCGAGCCGAACCTCAAGCCCCGCGACCTCATCCTGCAAGTGGACGGCTTCGACGTGGACAACCAGGGCTATTACAAGGATCCCGACTACGGGCAGCTCATCGTCGAGAATCTCGGCTCGCGCCGGAAGTTCGCCGGCGAAGTGGTGAAGATGAAAATCTGGCGCGACGGTGCGCTGATGAACTTGGACTACCGCCTGCCCAAGCTCGATTACTCCGTGAAGCTGCTCGCGGAACAGACCTTTGACCAAGCACCCGAGTTCCTCATCGCCGGCGGGCTCGTCCTCCAGCCGCTGAACATCCCACTGCTGCGCGGGTTCGGCGAGGACTGGAAGCGCCGCGCTCCGTTCCGACTCGCGCACTACGCGGGCGGACCGCCCAGCGCTGAACGCAGCGGCCTCGTCGTGCTGACCAGCGTGCTGCCTGATCCCTACGTCGTCGGCTATCAGGACGCGCGCTTCCTCGTGGTGGACACCGTCAACGGCCAGAAGATCAGCCGCCTCGCCGACGTGCAGGCCGCGTTGGAAAAAC
>CAMBZO010000119.1 GCA_945872195.1 Akkermansia muciniphila
TCGCCACGCTTCACGCCGGCGAAGACCGCCCAGAGGCCGTAGTATTCGCGCTGCGAAATGGGGTCGAGCTTGTGGTCGTGGCAACGGGCGCAGTTGATGGTCACGCCCATCGAGGCGGTGAGGACTTGCGTGACCATGTCGTCGAGGTCATCCGCGCGGGCGGCGCGTTTAAGCACGTCGCTCTTCGTTTCCACCTGCCCGACGAAGTCCCACGGGCCGGCGGCGAGGAAGCCGAGAGCGGACAGGTTTTGAGAGTTGAAAGTTGAGAGTTGAGAGCCGGGTTCCTTGGTCGGAGCGGCTTCGGCGACCTTGGACTTGGGACCTTGGACTTTGAACACCTCGGCGAGCACGTCACCGGCGATTTGTTCGCGGAGAAATTGGTCGTAGGGCTTGTCGGCGTTGAGCGAGGCGATGACGTAATCGCGGTAGTGCCAGGCGTTGGGGCGAAGCTGGTCGCGCTCGAAGCCGTGTGTATCGGCGTAGTGCGCGATGTCGAGCCAGTGGCGCGCCCAGCGCTCGCCGTAGTGCGGGCTGGCGAGGAGGCGGTCCACGAGTCTGGCGACAGCGCCGTGCTCACTTTCCCGCTTTCTCGCTTTCTCACTTTCTCCGACGGCAGGCGGGAAAGTGGGAGAGTGAGAAAGTGAGAACTCGCGCACGAACGTCTCGACCTCTTCGGGCGCTGGCGGCAGGCCGAGGAGATCGAAGTAGAGGCGGCGGATCAGCGTGCGTGGATCGGCCTCGGGGCTGGGCTGAAGGCCCTTGGCTTCGAGCTTCGCGAGGATGAAACGGTCGAGGTCGGTGCGCGGCCACGCAGATTGCTTCACCGTCGGCAAGGTGGGGCGGACGACGGGCTGGTAAGCCCAGTGCGCCAGCGGCTCCGCAGCGCGCAAAGCCCAGGCGGACGCGAGCAACGGCAGCAGTCGGAACAGCAAGCGAATCATGGGACGGCAATTTTGAGAGCGGCAATCTTCCCCTTGAAGGAGTCTTTGCCAGTGTAGGCGGCAACCGGCATGCCGTTGTCGTGGCCGAGGCAGAAGTCTTCCTGTGGCTGGCGGGCGAGGAGCTTGCCGGCCTGGCCGGTGACGGCGGGTTGGTCGCCGACCTTGAGCGTCATGGAACCATCGGCGGCGAGCGCGGCGGTGATGGTGGCGCTGCCGGGGAACTCAGCCGGCGAGGTGACTTCGCTGAACTCGACGCCCGCACCCGTGCGGACGAGGAAGGCGACGCGACCGGCCTTGAGGTGCAACGCGTAGCCCGCCACCAGCCCGCCGTGTGCGAGGAGGATGGCGTCGCGCTGTTGCGTCTCGACTGTGCAGGTGATGCTGAAGGGCTGGCCGCCGATTTGCGGCGCATGCGCGGCGTCCAGTGCGTCGCCCGGCTTCAAGGTGTCGAGGCTGGCAGCTTTGGCAGGCGTCTTCGCATCGGTCTTCGCGGCTGGCTTGGCCGGTTTGGCCTGTGGCGCAGCCTCCTCGGTGGGATAGAGTGTCTTGGGTTTCTCGACCACGCCCGCCGGACGGCGCGCGGCAGGCTCCTTGCCACCAATCTCGGCCGTCATCTTGGCCGCGAGCGACTGGAGCTTCACGACGACTTCGGGGTGCTTGGCGGCGAGGCTGGTTTGCTCGCCAATTTCCTGGTCGAGGTTGTAGAGGCGCGGGCCGACGCCGCTGGCGTCGGGGTCCGTGCTCTGGCCCATGGAGCGGGGCTGCGGAGCAATGGCGAGTTTCCATGGGCCTTGGCGCACGGCTTGAAGGTTGTAGCCGGCGAAGTAGTAGTGCGCCTCGCGTTGCGATTCCTTCGTCTTGCCGAAGAGCAGCGGCGTGATGTCGCGCCCGTCAATCACCGGACGCGCGGGCACGCTGCCACCCGCGAGCGCGACGGCGGTGGGCAGCAAATCAATCGTGCCCGCGACCGTATCACACACGCTGCCGGGCGCGATTTTGCCCGGCCACCACGCGACCGTCGGCACGCGCACGCCGCCTTCCCACGTGCTGCCCTTGCCGCCGCGCAGGGGCAGCGCACTGCCGCCGTCCGCGCCCTTCACGAGCCACGGGCCATTGTCGCTGGTGAAGACCACGAGCGTGCGCTCGGCGAGCTTCAGTTCGCGCAAGGTTTCGAGCACGCGCCCGACACTCCAGTCCACTTCTTCGACCCAGTCGCCAAAGCGGCCGTTGGCGGACTTGCCGCGAAATTTCTCCCCCGGCCAGATGGGCGTGTGGACGGCGGTGTGCGGAAAGTAGAGGAGGAATGGCTTGTCCTTGCTGGCGCGGATGAAGCCGACGGCCTCCTCCGTGTAGCGCTCGACGATGCGGCTTTGCTGCTCGTCGGTCAGCAACTCCGCGACCTTGTCGTCACGCAGCAAAGGCACCACGCGCTCGCCCGTCTGCGTGGACTTCTTCTGCATGTCGTTCGAGTAGGGAATGCCGAAGTAGTGGTCGAAGCCCTGGCGCGTCGGCAGGAATTCCGGCTGGTCGCCGACGTGCCACTTGCCAATGCACATCGTGGCGTAGCCGCGCTCCTTGAGCCGCTCGGCGATGGTGAACTCCGCCGGGTTCAGCCCGTTCGCCTGCCCGGGAAAGTAAACGCCGGGCACCGAGATCCGAGCGCCGTAGCAGCCGGTGAGCAGTTGCGCCCGCGACACCGAGCAGACCGGTGCAGCGTAGAAGCTGGTGAGCTTCATCCCCTCGCGCGCCATGCGGTCGAGGTGCGGCGTGCGCTGCTTCGTCGCGCCAAACGGCCCGATGTCCGCGTAGCCGAGGTCATCTATGAAGATGATGACGACGTTGGGTTTGGGTGGCGCGTCAGCGGCGAAGGCAGATTGGGTCACAACGAGCGACAGGAGCAGGAGTGCGAGGTGTTTCATGGGATGGTTTTGGGTTATGGTAGCTTAGGCTTCATCGACGCACCACCTGCCTTCTCCACGGGATAGACTGCGCCCTGCTTTTCAAGTCCGGCGATGAGGCCCTGCATGAGGCGCTTGAGGTCGGCGGGTTCGGTGAGGGCGAGGTTCTTCTGCTCGAACGGGTCGGCCTTCAGGTTGAAGAGCTGGTAGTGCGAACCCTCAGAAACTTCGGTGGGGAAGTAGTGGTAGATGACTTTCCAATCGCCGCTGCGGTAGGTGGTGAAGTAGTCCGTGCGATGCGGCGCGTGCGGGTAGTGCATGAGGAAGGTCTCCTCGCGGGTCGCATCGCGCTTGCCGGTGAGCAACGTGTCGAGTCGCGCACCGTCCACGGCGTGAGTCGTCGGCGCGGATTTGCCGGTGAGCGCGAGGAGGGTGGGGAACATGTCGTAAACCGCGGCCTGCTGGCTCTGGATGGCTCCGGCGGCGATGGGCAGGCGCTTCTGAAACGCGTTGCCTGCGCTCGGTTTGGCCCACGCGGCGATGAAGGGCACGCGCGTGCCGCCTTCGTAGTGCGAGCCTTTCTTGCCGCGCAACGGAGCCGCGCACGCGACTGCGTGCTGGTGGCCAAGCGGCGCGTCGGAGCCGTTGTCGCCGAGGAAGAAGATGAGCGTGTTCTCCGCGACGCCGAGTTTCTCAAGGTGGTTGAGCACGTCGCCGAGGGACTTGTCCATGCCCTCGACGAGCGTGGCGAAGGCTTGGGCGTTGGCGGGCTTGCCGGAGTTCGCGTAGTGCGCGGCGAAGCGCGGGTCGGAGTTGAAGGGCGCGTGGACGGCGTAGTGCGCGAAGTAGAGGAAGAAGGGCTTGTCCGCTTTCACCGCGTCGGCGACGTGCGCGTTGGCTTCGAGTGTGAGCGCCTCGGTGAGGAAGATTTCCTGGCCGTGATACTTGTCGAGACCGAGCACCGCCGCCTTCGCACGCTTCCCCGCGGCGTCGCCGAAGTTCTGCTTCCCGTAATAGCTCGCAGGCGCGCCGATGGACGCGCCGCCTACGTTGATGTCGAAGCCGATGGTGCGCGGGTCCGCACCCTCCGACTCGCGCGGGCCGAAGTGGCCTTTGCCGACGTGGATGGTGCGGTAGCCATCGGCCTGCATCAGGCGCGGCAACGTCACATCGCCTTTCGTCAAGCCCTGCCAATTCCACTGCGGCGGGCCTTTCGGACCGGCGTTGTTGCCATCAGGGTTAATCCAATTCGTCGTGCGATGCCGCGCGGCGTTTTGACCCGTCATGATGGAAATGCGCGTGGGCGAGCACACGCTCATCGCGCAGAAGTTGTTGAAGCGAATCCCGCGCGCCGCGAGGCGCTCCATGTTCGGCGTCCGGTAATAGTCGTTGAGCGGATAGCGCTTGGGCTTGCCGTCCGCGTCGGTGAGGAACGGCACCGAGGTATCCATCACGCCCATGTCATCCACGAGCATGATGACGAGGTTGGGTTTCGTCGGCGTGGCGGCGTGGAGCGCGGCGAGCGGGACGAGGAGAAGGGCGAGAAGATGGAGGATGCGTTTCATGAAATGAGCAATGGTCTCAGGGCTTGGGCGGCGCGGGGCTGAGTTGGTGGATGGTGCCGTGCAGGTTGCCGGTGAAGGCCGCGCCCGCCGCGCCGAGCAAGTCGTAGGTCAGCTCGTAGCTTTGCGTGGGCGCGAAGTTTTCCACCTCCACGAGCACGGTCGTGGGGTTGAGCAACCGGGTGCGCGTGAGCTTCGCGGGTTGCTCGTTGAGGTGCTGGGAGCCGTAGTTCTTCGAGCGCGCGAGGTGCCAGGTCTTGAGCTTAAAACGGCTGCGCTCGGCGGCGGCGGTGGCATCGAGCGGGTCAGAGAAGGTGAGTGCGAGGCCGTCCGTGCGCGCGTGGAGAGCGATGGGCAGGTGCGCGGGCTTGCCAGTGTGGCGCACACGGTAGAAGCCGCCGGGCGTCTGGCAATTCGACGCCCACACGGCGCAGCCGCTCGCGTAGAGCTGGCCTTCGCCGGGATGAAATCGCGCGCGCATCACGCCGGTCGGAAAGTCGGGAATGGGAAGCTCCACCATGCCGCCCTGCCACGTGCCGCCGCCGGACTCATGCGGCACAACGAAGAGCCGACCGTAGCCGTAGCTCGTGTTCAGCAGCGCGCCGCTCAAGTTGCCCCACGCGCCCTTCGGCACCCACAGCAGCTCGGCGGGCGAGCGGTCTTTCGCGTTCGTAATCCAGCAGAGCGGCTGGCGCATCGCGCTGTCGCTCGTGTTCGTCACGGCCGTGTAGCCGAGGATGTTGCCGTAGAAGCCGCCGTCGGGCACGACGCGGTTGATGCGATTCTTCGGCGTCCAGTGGCCTTCCTGGTCGGTGACAAAGAACGTGCCGTCGGGATTGAGGCACACACCGTTCGCCGCGCGGAAGCCGTTCGCAAGAATGTCCGTGCGCGAGCCGTCGGCGCTCACGCGAAGCAACGTGCCGTGGTGCGGCACGAGGGCGGGCTTCGCGTGGCAGGCGGACTTCGCGTAGTAGAAATTCCCGGCGGCATCCGTCTGGAGGCCCATCGCGAACTCGTGGAAGTGCTCGGTTACTTGCGCGTCGTTGTTGAAGCACTCGATGAAATCCGCCTCGCCGTCGCCGTTGCGGTCGCGCAGCACGGCGAGTTGGTCGCGACAGGTGAGATAAATATCGCCCCGCACGACCTTCAGTCCGAGCGGCTGGAACAACCCGCTGGCAATGCGCTTCCATTGCAGCGCCGTCGGCTTTTCACCCAAGCCCGTGACCGTCCACACGTCGCCGTTCCAAGTGGCGAGCGCGGCGCTGCGGCCATCGGGCAGGAAGTCAAACGCGCCGATGCGCATGATGCTGTGCCATGGATTCGCGTCCGGCAGCGTGAGTGAGTCCACGGCGAACGGGCCGGCGTTGGTGCCGAGCATGGCCAGCGTCGGCACTGTCTCCTTCCAACGCTGCGGCCCGCCGCGCGTGAGCGGCGCGAGGTCGAGCGACTCGGTGTCCGCCGCCGCGACGGCCCGCACGTCGGTTGCGCCGGGCTTCGCGGTGTAGAGACACAGCAGGCGCGCCTTCGGATTCGGCGGGAGTTGGAGCACGGTGAAGCCGTCCTGCGCCACGAGACTCGCACCTTCTCCGCGCAACGCAGCGGGCGCCGCCGCCGGCGCGACGCGGAGCGCGATGACTTTCGTTGTCGGGCCGACGTTGAGGGTGCGTTTGAACACCAGTGCGTCGCCGCTCTTCGCGAGGCCCGGCGAATCCAGCACCTCCGCCGCGCCCACGGTGTAGCTCACCACCGCGCGGTTGCCGTGCAAGTGCAGCCCGCGATACCGCGTCCACGCGCTCGGCAAGGGGCCAAACGGTTTCCCGTCGCGGCCCAGCGGACGCGGGTCCGCCCACGCGCCCGTTGCGGGATTCGCCCAGCCGGGGCCGACCGGATTCGCCCACGCGACATCGCCCGCGATGCTCGTGTGCGTGCCGTGCGAGCCGTCGAACGCGATGCCTTTCCAGTCCACGAACTTCTCCCCGCTCCACGCCGCCGCCACGCGCATCGTGTCGTGGTCGTAGAGCATCCACGCGCGGCCTTTGCTCACGCCGCCGGGACCGTCATCGAGGCGGATGGCGATGCCCTTGTAAGCGATGTTCCCCGGCGTCACCTGATACGTCCATTGCAGCGCAGGACCGAAATCCATTTTCAAATAGAACGGCGTGCGGTCTGCCGGCGCGGCCTTGGCCAGCGTCCGCATCGGGCGCGGCAACGCGGCGAGGTAAGCCGCGTCCACTTTGAAAACCTGGCTCGGGTTCTGCGTCCGCAGCACTTCATCGCGCAGATATTGAATCGCCGCGTAACGGTCCTCCGGCGGCACGGGCAGCGCGGGCATCAGGCCGAAGCCCTTCGAGACGGTTTGGAAAATGCGGAACGGGTCGGTCCCGTTCGTGAGCGCTTCCTTGTGAAACTTGCGCGAGGTCGGCAGCGAACCTTCCTGCGTCGGCGTGCCGTGACACACCATGCACGCGAGGGTGAACAGCTCCTTGCCGCGCGCCAGCGACGCCGCGTTCCACTGCGTCATCAGCTGCGCGTGCGGCACGTCGCTCAACGGCTGCACCCACGCCTGCCGAATCTCCGCGCCGCCCTGCGCGACCAACGCGAGCTGCGTCGGCACGCCCGCGATGCCGTCGGGAAACGTGACCTCCGCCTTGAGTTGCGGGTTCCGCGATTTCGCCAGCTCCGGCACGTCCACGATGGTCTTGCCATCCACCTCCGCGACGAGCGACGCGGCCTTCCCGCCAAGTTGCTCGAACTGCAACTCCAGCACGCGCCACGCGCCCGCCTTGCCGATGGGCAGCGCGACCGTGCTTGACGGATGCACCTGCACTGCCAGCCGCGCGTCCGCCGTCGGCAGCCGATACTCCAAGTGCAACCGGAAGTTCGCGAGCGCCACGGGATACGCCACCGTCTGCGCTTCCGCACGCGGCACAAAGCCGGTGAACACCGGCACGCGCGTCTGCTCGACTGTGCGCGCCGGGGTGGTGGGAAGCTGCGCCTGGGCAAGTGCGGCGAAGAGGAACACGAGGTAAACCGCGAGGTGAGGGGTAGGTTTCATGGTTTCGTTTGACGGTCACTTCCTTCGTGGGGCGCTGCGGCCGCTGGCTTTGCTGGATTCCAGCAACGACTTCAGCTTCGCCATCATCTCCGGCTCCTTGAAGTAGAGGTTGTTGGTTTCGCCGGGGTCGGTCGCGAGATGGTAGAGCTGACCGGGGGCGGTGGGCGCGGCGTCGGGCAGGGCGAAGCGC